>JALYUO010000830.1 GCA_030853735.1 Chloroflexota bacterium | reverse complement strand
GCCCTTTAGGAGAGGGGGTTGGGGGGTGAGGTCGGCCGGCGGTGCCAGTGTACACAACGGATGAGCTACACCCTGCGCTGATGGCAACCGAGCAGACTCAGCCGCAACCTGCTATAATGCGCGTGGTACACGCTCCTGCAAGCAATCACGTCTTGTTCCCGTGCGCGTTGAAAGACACCCCTATGCTGAACCCGGTCCGGGAACCCCTGTTCCCTAGCTTTTTTATCGGTGGGATCGAATGTTCGTCCCATGTCAATACGGTGGGTCGGCGGCTGGATCAGTTGGCGGCCACGCAACATGATCAGCTGTGCCGGGCGGATTATGCGTGCATGGCGGCGCTGGGCATTCGCACGGTGCGCGAGGCAGCGCGCTGGCATTGGTGCGACCGCTTCGGCGGCCACGCCTACGATTTCAGCGTGGTGGCGCGCATGGCGGCGGCGGCGCAGCGCGAGGGAATGTGCCTGATCTGGGATCTGTGCCATTACGGCTACCCCGACGACGTGGACCCCTTCAGCCCGGCGTTCGTGACGCGCTTTGCCGATTTTTGCGCGGCCTTCGCTCGCCAAGTGCTGCCCACCCTGGATAGCCCGCGCCAGTTATGGGTTACGCCGATCAACGAGCCGTCGTATTTCGCCTGGGCGGCCGGCGCTGCACGGCGCTTTGCGCCTATGGCCGAGGGGCGGGCGGGCGAGCTCAAGGCGCAGTTGGTGCGCGCCACGATAGCCGGCTTGGACGCGATCTGGAGTGTGGCTCCCGGCGCGGGCGTGCTGAGTTGCGACCCTCTGGTGCGGGCGGTTGCGCCGTTAGATGCGCCCGAACGGGCCGAAGCGGCGCAGCGCTGGAGTGAGTGGGCTGTGACCGAGTCGTTCGATTGGCTGGCGGGGCTGCGCTACCCAGAACTGGGTGGGGCGCGCCGCTATCTGGGCGTGGTCGGCTTGAATATCTACGCGCTGTGCCAGTGGGAGTATGAACGCCCGCGTAGCTTTCTCAGCCCCAGCGATCCGCGCTGGTGGCCGATCCGCCGCTTGCTGCAATTCGCGTCTGACCGCTGGGGCGGGCCGATTATCATTGCGGAGACCGGCGAGACGCGCAACCGCCGTGCGCCCTGGCTGCGCGATCTGCTGGGCGAGGTGGATGCGGCGCGGGCGGCGGGGGTGGATATGCAGGGCGTGTGCCTCTACCCGGCGTTGGGGCCGCCCGATTGGGAGGACACCACGGCCTTCTACGAGTCGGGGCTGTGGGATTTGCTGCCGCAGCCGGATGGGACGTTAGCCCGTGTCCTGCACGAACCGCTCGCCGCCGAGATGGCGGCCTGGCTGACCCGTGCAGCCCCGGCAAAGGAGATCGTGCTGTGATTGCTCCTGACGCGGTGCGGCCGGTGAACCTGTTGGCGCAGGTGCGCTACGGCGGCGAGAACTACACCTGGACCACGCTACTGGCCGGCGCAGGCTTGACCGCCGATCTCTATTGTTTCACCGAGGCGCAGGAAGTCTATTACCACCGCCATGCCGAGGCCGAGCACCTGCTCTATGTGGTACAAGGCAGCGGTCAGATCGAGATCGGGCCGGTGATCTATACGGTGCGCGCGGGCGACCTGCTGTGTGTGCCGCCGGGCACCTATCACCGCATCGGCAACCCCCTGCCGGAGCCGCTGCTGGTGTTGCAAGTGAGCAGCCCTAAGCCATGGGATGCCCGCTTCGGCGGCCCGCATCCGGTGACGACCTAACCCCCCAACCCCCTTCCCTACGAAGGAAGGGGGAGTCGAGCGTCGCCGACCTAACCCCCACTCCCTTCCCTGCGAAGGAAGGGAGAGGCTGACCATTAGGAGCGCGCCATCATCTCATCGTACTCCGTACCCCGCAAGCCGCAAGCCGCAAGCCGCAATCCGCAATCGTTAGGGTTGCAGGCGGAAGATGCGGTTACGGGTGGCCTCGGCGACCACGACGCGGCCTTGTGGATCGATGCCGATGCCGTGCGGGAGTTTGAGGCCGCTGATCAGCACGGTTTTCGCGCCGTTCTGCGGGTTGATACGGTAGATTTTGCCGTCGAGCGTGTTGACATAGGCCATGCCGTCGTGGCCCAGCACCACATCGTCGGGTTGGTAGAGACTCGCTACCAGCGTGCTGTGGCCGGCGGGGGTCACGCGGTCGAGCGCGTTGCCGAACTCGTCGGCCACCAGCAGGTCGCCATCGGGCAGGCGCAGCGCACCGGTGGGCCTGCGGAAGCCCGTCGCCAGTACCCGCAACGTCGCGCCGTCGGCACTGAGGGCCAGCAGCCGCCCGTTGGGGCTGTCGGGCACCAGGATGCTGCCGTCGTTGTCGAGGGCAATGCCGTCCACACCGTCTTGTCCAGTGGTGTTCACCAGTTGGCGCAGCAGCGTCTTGGCTCCCGTCGCGGGATCGCCCAGCCAGAGGCGGTTGGTGGCCTGTTCCACGATCACCAATTGCCCGTCGGGGCGCACCGCAATGCCTTCGGGTTCGCGCAAGCCGCTGACGACCGGGTGCGGCGCGCCGCCCGCCGGATCAATGCGATTCACGGCGGTGTTGGTGAAGTCGCCAAAATAGATTGCGCCGTCGCGCGGGTCCACCGTCAGGTCGTCGGGACTGCCGAAGCCGCCGGCTAGAAGGG
>JALYUO010000770.1 GCA_030853735.1 Chloroflexota bacterium | reverse complement strand
CCACAGTCCCAGTCCCGCCATGCGCCGCGTCATCGTCTGCCCCATCATCTCCTCCAGTCGCCAGTCGTCAGTCGTCGGTCGTCAGTCGCCGGTCCGTTTAGCCTGCGAAGGCAGGCTTCGTAGCTGTAGCCGCGACTTTAGTCGCCCCGTGCCCCCCCGGTCGCCCCGTGCCCCGCCGTCACCAATTCAGAACTCAGAATTCAGAACTCAGAACTCCGTTCACCCGTTGCTCGCCTGCCGGTTGATCACAATGGCGACCACCACCGACACATTCAGAAAGCCCCAAATGCTTTGCAACACCAATAACGCCTGCCCCCACAACGGGCGCGGCAGGATCTCGCCCATCGCCGCCAGGAAAAACGCCAACGCACTGAAATAGAGCGACTGCGGAAAACTCACCGCCTGGCACTCGGCAGTCGCCGCTTGCCCGCCACTGGTGTAAAACACACACAGGAGCTGGAAATACCAGTACACCCAGGCGAACGCCAGCACCACGACGCTGTTCACCAGCAACACCCGCAAGGGCCGGTAGCCGAAGCCCGCCGTCAGCCAATAGAAGCGGTCGAGCAACAGGCGGCCCAGCGCGCTCAGACGATCAAAGCGCCTAGTGCGCTGCCAACCCGGCGGCGGCTGGTGGTGCTGGTGCGACCCGCGGCCAAACACATAATGCGTCAGCCCGCGCATCCGCGCCCGCCGCAGCATATAGTTCAGCGCGTCGCTCTCTTCCACCCAGCCCCGCGCCGTCGTATAGCCGCGCAGCCGGGTGAGATCGGTGTACAGCGTGCGATAGAAGCGGTAGCGGTCGCTGCGCCAGCCGGACAAGGCGGCGCGCTCGGCCCCATCCAGTTGGCGCAGCCACTCCTCGCCAACGTGCGCGGTAAAATCAAACATCTCGGTGTCATTGTCATCGTCGAGGTCGTCGGGATCGCGCAGCGCCAGCCCCTGGTGCAGCAATTGCAGCTTGCAATAGAGTTCCGCCTGCGCTACCAGCCAGACCCACACCCCCTCCCCGATCAGCACCGGATCAGGGTGGCTGTGCTGGTGCGCGTGGAGGAGGCGCGCTTGGGTCAGCAGGTCGCTGACCGGTAGACGACAGTTTTGTGCCGCGCGCAAAGCCAACGCCCACTCATGCCCGCCCACCGAATGTTCGGCGGCGGCGATATGCGCCACCACCCCATCCAGAGCGGCGGCCAGCCCACTGATCGCCTCCGGCGGCAATGGGGTGAGGCGCAAGCGGTCAATCAGCACATCCAGGCGGCTCTGCAAGCGGGCGGCAAGCGAGATGCGCGGGCGGGCGCGGGGTGCGTGCGTAGTTGCCACCTACACCTCCAGCCAGGTTTTTTCGCGCTTATACAGCTTCAACTGCGGCTTGCAGGCATCACACAGCGTCACCGTGGCGGCGCGCAACTCCACCCCACGCCGCGTGCGATAGCGGTAGCGGTAGCTGTAACGGTTGGCATGACGCGAGCAATAGTGCAGGCCGTCGTGATCGCATTGAGCCAACGGCGGCTCCGCGCAATCCGCCCAACCGCAACGTCCTTCGCTGTTGTGGATCGCCGCCTGGTCGCGGCGCGCGGTTTCGGCCACTGCCGCCGCTGCTTCCTGCTGCCGCAGCGCGAACGCCCGCGTGCAATGGCGGCAGTGTGGCGCATCGGGGTCGCCGTGCTTGGCGCAGAAGTAGCGCCCGCAGACCACGCATTGCCCGTCCGCCGGCGTGCGGCACAGCACCCGCCCCGCCTCGCACCTTAGCGCCATTCCGCCGCCCCGGCGGCCAGCCGCGCCGCGCCCAGGCGGTCCAGATCCCAATCCCGGTACAGTTTGGGCAGCATATCCGCCGGAGTCCAGCCCTCACGCACGCCGTATTTGCCGTGATACTCGCCTAGCGTCTCGCCCACCTCGTAAAACAGGATCTGCGCCACGCGCAAGCCCACCGGCAGCGTCACCAGCGCGTGGCTGTGATTGGTGATCTCCATTGTCCAGTGCGAAATGTAGCCCACGTCGCCCACGCCCGCGCATTTACACACCGACAGGCAACTGCGCCCGATGCTGCTGCGCGCGCGCATCGAAGTGGTGTAGCCGTTGCAACCGCCGATCACTTCCTCGGTGTGGGCCAGGATCGTATCGCCGGGACGGACGGCGATCATGCCCTCGTGCGCGTGGTGTGGATCGCCCCAGAACTCTTGCGACTGCGCTTGATCGGTGAAGCTGACGCTGATCATGTTATGATTGGGCAAGTAATACCACGGCCCCAGCCGCACGTCATACGAATTCGTGCCCAGTTGCCGCCGCTCGAACGGCTCGATCACGATGTTGCCGGTCGCCACTTCCTCTAAAATCCGCTTATCGGACAGTAACACGGTTCGCTCCTAGCTAGTGCGGGGTTGCGGACGCTTGTTTTTGGTGGGAACCGCGTCTACTGCCACGACTGGCGTTTCCGCTGCCACCTCGTCCGCCACTGGGGTCTCCTCCAACACTGCGACCGGCTCCACTGGCTCTGCCACGCCCTGGATCGGCCCATTAAGGTAGGCCCATTCGCTGGCTGGGGGAGGGGCCAACCACCCGCCCGGCGGTTCGGGGGTCGGCGGTTCAGGGGCCACACCCAACTGCGCGACCGGCTCTTCCGGCTCCTGCACGCCCTGGATCGGCCTGTTGTGATAGGCCCACTCGCTCACCCGCGCCTCGCCTACGATGCGCTCATAGACCTCTTTGGTCATTTTGGCGATGCGATCCCAGTTATACAGCGCATCCACATCTTTGCGCGCCTGCACCGCTCGGCTCTGCGCCCAATCAGGGTGTTGCAAGGTGTGCAAGATGCCCCAGGCCAGCGAACCGGGATCGTCGGGGTGGACTTTCAGCCCATTTTCGTGCAGGTTAATCACCTCGGCCAGCCCGCCGGTGTCGGTCGTGACCACCGGCGTGCCCGCCGCCATCGCTTCCAGCGCCACGATGCCGAACGGCTCATAGAGGCTGGGGAACACCGCGCAATCGGCCACTTTGTACAGCCGGTCGCGATCAGCGTCCGAGATACGGCCGGGGAACAGGAACCACTCACCCACACCTTTTAGCCGCGCCCGTTCAGCCAACTCAAAGCGAAAATCGCCGCCGCCCGCGATCACAAAGCGCACGTTCGGGTATTGGGCCACGATCTGCGGCGCGGCATCCACCAGCACCTGCAAGCCCTTTTCCCAAACCAACCGCCCCACATAAAACACGATCTTCTGCTCCGGGCGCGCTAGACCGTTGCGGAACCAGCTCAGATCCTGGCCGTTCAGCCGGTCGAACGGGCGCGGGTCCACTCCGTTGGGCACGATGTCAATCTTCTCTGCCGGCGCGCCGAAATAATCGCGCACCTCGGAGGCCATGTAGTTGCTACAGGCGATGACACGCCAGCTCTCGAACACCAACCGCCATTCAGCCATGTGGATGTCGCGCTGCATCTCCTCGTACAGGTGGCCGCGATTGCGCCCCATCTCGGTCGCGTGGATCGTGGACAGCAGGGGCAGGTGGCGGCTGTGCTTGACGGCCACCGCCGCGAACGACACCAACCAGTCATGGGCATGGATCAGGTCGAACGGCCCCACCGCGTCAATAATCTGCTGGCAGGCCGCTTCCAGCATTACGTTGGTCTGCGCCGTGTTAGCGTAAAAGTTGCCCACCTGATACGGGAAGGGGTCCACCCGGTAGAAATGGCTGCCGTTGACCGCCGGCTGCCCCGTCGCCGCCGAGATCAGCGCATCATCATGGCTGTCGCCCTTAAAGCGCGGCGTAACCAGATGGACCTCCACCTCCTCATCTACCAGTTCGGGCAACAGTTCCACAACGTGCTTGCCCAGCCCGCCCACCATGTGCGGCGGCCATTCCCACGAAAGCATCAGAACGCGCATCTCCACCCCCAGTCGTCGGTCGCCAGTCGCCAGTCGTCAGTTATCAGTCGCAGGTCGTCGGTCGCCGGTCGTCGGTCGTAAACCAACTATCATCCTACAAAATAAACCCGTAACTCTTCGTCTTTCTTCGCGTCTCTTCGCGTCCTGCGCGGATCAATTCATACCGTTCTTCGTGATCCTTCGTGTTCTTCGTGGATCAAACTCGTCGTCTTTCTTCGCGCTTCTTCGCGGCCCTTCGCGGATCAGAATCCCTGCGGATCAAGGAGGACCAGCCGAGTCGAGCCACTGCCCATACAGATCATAGACCTCACGGGTGGGGCGGAAGCCAAAGCCCTGATACAGCCGCTGCGAATCCGTATTGGTCGCCTGCGTGCTGAGGGTCACGCGGGCCACACCCAGCGCCGCCATCCGCCCCAGCGCATAAGCCAGCATCGCCGCACCGTAACCCCGCCCATGCCAGCCCGGAGCCGTCGCCAAGCGGTCCAGGTGGCCCCAGCGATCCAGCGTCGTAAACCCCGCATAGGCCACCGGCACGCCCGCCGTCCAGCCCAGCCAAATCTGCACCCCCGCATAGCCGCTATACGCGCGCAACTCCGCTTCCGAGTTCCACCACAGCCAGGGAAACGCCGCGTGGTCCAACGCCAGCACCGTCGCCAGGTTGTGCGCGGTGAGCGGCGCGAACTCCAACGGTGGCAGCGGGCGTGTCGGCGCAGGGGGGCCGGTCAGCCCGCTCAATTGGTAATAAACCACCCGCTCCAGCCGGCCAAAGCCCACATCGCCCGGCGCACTATGCGGATTCCACTCCGCTTCCGGCAAGATCAGCACTCGCC
>JALYUO010000762.1 GCA_030853735.1 Chloroflexota bacterium | reverse complement strand
CGCCACCCCGCGCCGCGATTTCGCTTGCCAGGCGCAACAGGCGCGCATCCAGCACGGCGTGCATGGTCTCTTCGGTGGCGGCGGGGCGCAGATGGATGCTCAAGTCGTAGCTGTAGGGCAGCAGATCGGGGAACTCTAAGAGGCGGCGCAGCCAGCCGCCGGCGACGCGCGGCAGCGGCGGGGTGATCTGCCAGTAGGTGGTGACGGTCTCCGGCGTGAAGGCGACCGCCTCGTTGCCGATCAGCAGCGAACGCGGAGCTAGGCCGGGCAGGTCCAGCACGCGCTCACCGCCTAGCGGGAAGGCGCGCCCCGCGCCGGCCGGATCGCCGGGGCGCAACAGCCGTCCCACCAGCACGCCCAGCGTCTCGGCATCGGCGGGGATGGCGGCGTAGGGCAGGCGGGTGAACAGGCGCGCAACTTCGGCGCTGAGGCGGTTGGCATCGGGGGCGGCCACCACCACGCCGCACCAGAGGTCGGCCAAGCCGGCCCGTTGCAGCGCGGGCAGGTAGCTGCTTTGCAAGTCGGCCCAGACGCGCCCCGCCGCCGCACCCAATTCGGGCCGGCCCTCAATGCCGCCGCGCCAGCGCGTGAGCAGGGCGGCGGGGTCCACCGGGCGGCGGTTGAGGAGAAACTGCACCGCGCCGTCGGGCAGCGCATCGGCCAGGGCATCGGCGTTGGGCAGGCCAGGCCCACGCCCGTGCAAAGTCAGCACGGCGGCCAGCGTTCCGTCGGCGCGCTCAATCAGGCCAAACCGCTCACGGCCCCCATCGCCGTCCAGCGGGCGCAGCGCGCGGAAGCCAAAGCGACGTTCCATCACTCCCGGCTCTTGCTGAATGGTTAGCACGGAGAGCAGCATCGTGGCTTCCGCCTCGCCCTCTCACGCCCGCCGGCGGCCCCCGCCGGATCGGACGTAGAGCTATTGTACTACAAAACGGGTGTCGGGGCCGGGGCGACTGGAACTCGCCGCTACCGCTACGAAGCCCGCCTACGCGGGCTGCGACTGGATCCCTGTTGATGGCATCTCTGCCGCCAATAGGCAATCATCCTACCCACCCCCTGCCCTAGAAAGGACGGGGGAGCTATTGTGCTATAGTCGTTTTGATCATGATTTGGAGAAGCAGGTTGCCCCCACTGAGGAGTTCGCACCTGGGGGTGCAAACTCCTCTTTTCTAATCTCTCGATCACTCTCTGAAAGACCCTACAAACCGGGTTACGCGAGACGCGGCGGGCCTTGCGCGATGCGGCGGCGCATTCCGGCGATGCCGCCGGTGGTGCGCGGCGTGTTCCAGACGTTTTCGAGCCACCAGGTCAGCCCCGCGTCGGCTAGGGGCTGCACGATGGCGGCCGCGCCTGCCGGGTTGTCGCCGGGCGTTTCACCTTCCATCACGATGTCGAAAGACGTGGCGGCGGGGCGGCGTTCGGCAATATAGGCGGCGGCGGCGCGCAGGTCAGCAGGGGTCATTTCGCCGGAACTGCCGTCGGCGTTCATTTTAGCCGCCAGCAGTCCGTCCCAGTGCGCCACGCGGTCCATGGATTTGGGGCGCGGCCACGCCCCGACCACCCAAACGGGGATACGCGGCTGTTGCAGCGGCGGCGGCAGGAAGGTCATCTCTTCCAGTTGGTAGTGTTCGCCGCTATAGCTGAACGGCTGCCCGCTCCACAGGCCGGCCAGGATCGCCAGCCCTTCATCAAGACGTTGCGCGCGGATTTTGCGGTCGGTGGCCTCGCCGACGCGCCCGAAGCCGCCATCGTCCAGCGCACCGAGGCCGACCGGCAGGATCAGCCGCCCGCCCGACAGGTGATCGAGCGTGGCTGTTTCGCGGGCCAGCTTCCAGGGCCGGCGACGGGCTAGCGGCGTGAGCATGGGGCCGATCCGCACGCGCGTGGTGGCCGCCGCGATGGCCGTCAGCACGATCCAGGGGTCGTAGGTCTCGCCTTCGTTGGGGATATAGAGGGCATCCCAGTAGAACACGCCGTCCCAGCCGGCGGCTTCGGCGGCTTGCGCCAACGCCACGGCGGTCTGCGGGTCGCTGCCCACGCCGCAGTTGGGTAGGGTGATGCCGTATTGCATACTGGAGTCCTCCTCTCTAGGGGCCAGGGGTCAGGGGTCAGGAGACGGTCGTCGGTAATCCGTCGTCAATTCAGAACTCAGAACTCAGAACTCAGAACTCGTCATTGCGGCGTGCCCCAGGAGGCGACGAGCGCCTTGACCGTGGCGGCGTAGACATCGGGGTTGTTATTATCGCCCCAGGGCGCGTAGCGGGCGATGATCGGAGCGGGTGTGGTCAGCCCCCAGCCTTCGATGTAGAGTTCTTTAATCAACTTGTACCAGTCTTCAATGCCCGCCGCGTAGGTGTCGTAGCTGCGGTAGCCCTCATAGCTCTGGTAGCCGGCGGTGACGCGGATGTTGCCGATGCCGTGGGTGAAGCGCGCCACGCCTTTGGTGCCGGCGCTGCTCTCGTGGATATAGAAGGCCAGCGCATAGGCCGGGTCAATGCCGTATTGCACGCCCAAGTCGTAGAACAGCGCGCCGCTGCCCGCCGCCGGGGAGTTGTACTGCGCCAGCACGCGGTCAATGGTCGCCGCGCTGACGCTGGGCGGGGCCGCCAGTTGGTAGTCGGGCGTGTGGGCGGCACGGGCCGGGCGGGCGGAGTCGGCCGCCGGCGGAGCGGCGGGGTTGGGCTTAGTCTGTTGTTTGCCGGTGAGCGCGTCCGCCACGCTCTGCACAGCAGCCGATTGGCCGGTAGCCGCGCCCAGCAACGTTACCCCGGCGGCTAGGGGATTATAGCGGCTGAGATAGGAGCCGGGGGGACCGCCTTTCATGCCAAAGGCCAAGCCCGGCAACAGGATCGCCGCCACCAACAGCCCGGCCACGAGTGCCCCAATGCGGCGGCCCTGGCCCGCAGGGGCGTATGCCCGGATCGGGCGAACACTGCGGGCCGGCGCGGTGTAGGTGTAGCTGCCTGCGTCTGCGTCAGGGCGCAGCGGCGGGCGTTCGCTGGGTCGTTGCGGCGGGCGCAGCACGGTGGTGCCTTTGCCCACATAGCTCCGGTTGGTGAGGCTAGTGTCGCTGTTGTAGCCGTAAGCACCTGTTGCTGAGGGGTTACTTGCCATCGCCCTTGCCTCCTTGCGCCGGGACAGGACCGCCGCCGGTGGCGAGGCTAGTCGCGGGGCCGGCCACGGCGGGCAGCGCCTTGCGTTCTTCGGGGGTCATCAGGTGGAAGCTGTTTTTCGCCCGTTCATTGACATAGACCAACTGCTCGTTTTTGACCGTGACCAACAGATCATCCGCGCCGTCGCCGTTCACGTCCTCGGCGCTCAGTTTGACTGGGGTCAGGTCTTCGCCGTCGCCGAACAGGTAGGGACCGGTGATCGTGGTCGCGTTTTTGGTGTCGCCGCCGGGTAGCTCAATCAGCACGATGCGGCGGTCGAGGTTCAGGGCGAGGAAGTGGCTGGGCTGACCGGCTTCTTCGCCGGCGTGCCCCACATAGGCATCCAGGTGGGTGGTGCGCGGGCGACCGTACTGCATATCGTCCAGCTTGGTCTGGGTGAAGTTGAACAGCGCACTGAGCACAACATACAGCGCCACCGCCCCAGCCAGCGCCGCCGCCGCGAGGACGGCCAAGCGGACTTTGCCGGCATTCACGGCGGGTAGCGTGGCCCGTGCAGGGG
>JALYUO010000727.1 GCA_030853735.1 Chloroflexota bacterium | reverse complement strand
GCACGAGGCCGCCGGCAGGGTGGCGTACTGCCTGCCGGCGGGCGGTGCGGCGAGCGCGGCGCGCTTCGGCGGCGGTGGTGGGGCGCGGCCACATCGGGCGGAACATATACCACTGGTCGGGGTCGTGGCGGATCAGCCCTTCCAACGCCGTGGCGATCATTTGGGTGATCATCTGCGTATCGGCCTGTTTGTTGCCGGTCAGTCGCGGCTTATATTCGATCAGCGGTTCGATGCCGCCGGAGAATTGGATGTCGCCCGGTTCGCGCCAACAGCAGCCGATGATGATCGGCGCGCCGGTTTTGAGCGCAATCGCCGCCGGGCCGCTGGGCAGCCAGGCCGTTTCGCCAAAAAACTGCACCGCGATGCCGTCATCGGGCATCGGGCGGTCGGTCAGCAGGATCACCACTTCGTTGCGTTTCAGCGCGGCGAAGATCGTTCGCATGGCCGCCGCTTCCATTTTGATGATGTTGACCCCGTTGCGGCGGCGGGTCTCGATCACCAATGCGTCGAGTTGCGGCGGCTCGAACTTGTCGGCCAGCGCGTAGAGCGGCACGCCGCGCCGGCCCATGAACGCGCCGGCAAAGTCCCAGTTGCCCAAATGGGCGGTGATCGCCAGCACACCCTTGCCCTGCGCCAACGCTTGGTCCATCACTTCCAGGCCGTAGGAGTGGGCCACTCGGCGCTGCATCTCGGCGGGCGGCATATGGGGGAAGCGGATAAAATCGGCCAGCGTTTTGCAGTAGTTGCGGAAGCTGTTGCGGGCGGCGCGGCGGGCGGCGCGTTCCCCGGCCTCCGGCCCCAGCACGCGGCGCATATTGCTGACCGCGTTACTGCTATGTTCGTGCGAAAAGTAGTAGATGCAATCGCCGACCAGGATCGCTAGGGCGTAGGAGACGCGCAACGGCAGCACGCCGGCCAGCCGGCTGACGGCCAAGAAGCCACGAAACTTCAAGCCCGGCGACAGGCGTGCCCAGCGACGGTGCCAGGCCGATGCGGGTTTGGCCGGAGTCTCGGTGGCCGGCTCGGTCCCGACCCCCGGCACGACGGTTTTGGATTGCATGGTTTGCGACACTATTGGCTCACCGTCCCCTGTTGCATGAACACGCGCAGCTTCGCACGCCCCCTCAATAATACACGATCCGGGCGGCGGGCACAAAAAGGGCCGGGCAGCACGGCTGATCCGCGTTGCCCGGCCCCTTGCGCTGCGGCTAGTTGCTACTGCCGCTCACGACGGGTTCCGGTTCGGCGACGGCGTTGTGCCCGTTCTTGCCGACTTTGCCGGCTTTGCCGTCCGGCGCGGCGGGTTCGGCGGCGAACTTGGCCTGCTGTTCGGCGCTGCGGGCGGCCATGTCGGCGATATAGGCGGCCACCATGTCATGCGCGATGTCGTCGGGATGCTGCACCGGCGGGCTTTTCATGAAGTAGGCCGACGGGCCTTCCAGGGTGCCGCTGATGCCGTGGTCGAGCGCCAGTTTGAGGCAGCGCACCGCGTCAATCACCACGCCGGCCGAGTTGGGCGAGTCCCACACTTCGAGTTTCAGTTCCATATTTAGCGGCACGTTGCCGAAGGTCGTGCCTTCCATGCGGATGTAGCACCACTTACGGTCGTCGAGCCAGGGCACATAATCGCTGGGGCCGACATGGATGTTGCGCGCGTCCAGGGGCGTGTCCATCTGCGAGGTCACGGCGTTGGTCTTGCTGATCTTTTTCGACTCCAGGCGGTCGCGCTCCAACATATTCAGGAAGTCGGTGTTGCCGCCGAAGTTGAGCTGATACGTCCGGTCGATCCGCACGCCGCGCTCGGCGAACAGGCGGGTGAGGACGCGGTGGGTGATCGTCGCGCCGACCTGCGACTTAATATCGTCGCCGATCATGGGCAGCCCGCGCTCGATGAAGCGGCGCTGCCAGTAGTCTTCGCGGGCGATAAACACGGGGATGCAGTTGACCAGGGCGCAGCCGGCATCCAGGATCTGCTCGACATACCACTTAGTCGCCATTTCGCTGCCGACCGGCAGGTAGTTGATCACGATGTCGGTCTTGGTCTCTTTGAGAGTCCGCACGATGTCGGCGGTCTCGCCCGGCGCTTTGGTGATGATCTGGCTCAGATATTTGCCCAGGCCGTCGTGGGTCATACCGCGCTGCACCGGCACGCCCAGGTGCGGCACGTCGCTGAACTTGAAGGTGTTGTTCGGCTCGGCAAAAATCGCCTCGCTCAGGTCTTTGCCGACCTTGTTGATGTCAATATCAAACGCGGCGCTGAACTCGATGTCGCGGATGTGATAGCCGCCGAGGTTGACGTGCATCAGGCCCGGCACCACGGCATCATCGGCGGCATCGCGGTAGAAATGTACGCCCTGGACGAGGGAGGAGGCACAGTTGCCCACCCCAATAATTGCCACTCGCAGTTTACTCATGTTGCGCTGTACTCCTTTGTTCATCAGTAGATCAAATTGCGCTTTGTAGGCGCGCAGGCGCTCCCCATTGAGGCGGCAGAAGACTCCGCGCCCCAGGCGGCGGGTGGCGACGAGGCCCGCTTGCCGCAAGCTGCGAAGGTGCCAACTGGTGAGCGGCTGGCTAAGGCCCAGCGCGCGGCCCAGTTCGACCACGCCGTATTCTTCGCGCCGGCCCAGTTCCTGTAGCATCGCCAGCCGCGTCGGATCGCTGATCGCTTGCAGATACGGCTTTAGTAGCGCGTGGACGGTATTTACCGCTCCTGCCCCTGCTGCATCGTCTAGCTCCGCGTCCTTCTTCCGCCCCACTGCACTTGCCTCTCTGTGATTTTGCTTTATGTAATTGTGCCGTCTACGGTGCTAACAGCGCACAAATACATAAGCAGACATTTATATAATAGCCGACAACCGCTATCCTGTCAATAGGGCAGCCTCCCATTACAGGGCAATTGCATCTAAATTGGCGGCAGCGGGGCTAGGAGCCGGGGCGACTGGAACGCGCCGCTACCGCTACGAAGCCCGCCTACGCGGGCTGGAGCCGGGGCCGATCTACGATCCGCCGTTTAGGACGGATCCGGTCGCCCCGGCCTCCCGGTTCGCCTAGCTCCAGCCCGCGTAGGCGGGCTTCGTAGCGGTAGCGGCGCGTTCCAGTCGCCCGGTCCCCGGCTCCTGCGCTAACTTAGCTGCAATTGCCCTGTACCTC
>JALYUO010000078.1 GCA_030853735.1 Chloroflexota bacterium | reverse complement strand
GCAATGGAGTAAAAGTCACCCTGTAGGCAGACCCCCGCCCGCTTTCGGGCGGCCCCGGATTGCGGTATCATGGCTCATCACCCCCTTGCACAAGGAGATTAGCCATGACCGCCGCGAAACTATTAGTTCCGACCGAGCGCCGCATTTATCATCCCGAACTGCCCGCCTGCCCACACTGTAGCCGCCCGCCCCAGTTGCTCAACTATCTGGCTTCTGATAAGATCGTCCAAACCCTCCCCACCACCCTGGCCGTGGCCGCGCGCCCCAGCCATTGTCCCGATCCCGCCTGTCCCGGCTGGGCGGCCCGCTGGCGCTCCGTCGCTGCCCAACAGATCGCCTTGCCCGGCTGCACCTATGGCCTGGATGTCGTCGCCCGCCTGGGGCGTTTGCGCCAGGAGCAGTGCCTGACCTTTACCCAGGTCCACGCCGCCCTGCCCCCCACCGTCCAGATCGCCCCCGCCACCGTGCGCGTCCTCTACCACGATGCCTACCTGCCGCTGCTGGCCGCCGCCGCCCGCACTCACCGCGACGCGCTCACCCAGGTGGCCGCCGCCCACGGCGGCTTGCTGCTGGCCCTTGACGGCTTGGCTCCGGAAGGCGGCGAACCCCAGCTCTGGTGTGTGTATGACCTGCTCACCGGCTTGCTGCTACGCGCCGGCTGGCTCAGTCAATTCGACCAGGCTAGCTTTGAGACCTTTTTAGCCCCCTTGGCCGCCACCTGGCCCATCCGTGCCGTCCTCAGCGACAAACAACGCGGCCTGGAGGCGGCCATTGCCACCGTGTTTCCCACCGCCGCCCACCAGTTGTGCCAGGCGCATTATGTGGCCCGCCTGGCCGACCCCCTGGCGGAAGCGGATGCCGCCCTGACCCGCACCGTGCGCAAAGCCGTCCGCGCCGGGTTGGGCGCGGCCTTGCGCACCGAGTCGCCCGACGGCAGCGCGCCCAACGGGGTGCTGACCGTCACCGGCCTGCTCCCTGATGACCCTCCGCCCGCCTCGGCGGCCTCCCGCCCCGCCCCGTCGCCGGCGGCCACGGCAGCGGGGCGGGGTGAAGAACTCTACCGGCGCGTCCGGTATTTGCTGACCTTAGTGCCGCACCCGCCGGACCGCTGGGCCGGCCTGGACCTAGTGGACGGCTTGCAGGCGCTCGGCCGGCTGACCCAAGAGCTGCTGACCCACCGGCCCGATCCGGCGTTGACGCGGCTGGGCGATGTGCTGGCGCGCATTTTAGCCGCCGTGCAGGCGGAGGTGACCCGTCTGCGCCACGGCGTGAGCTGGCTGACGGACATTCGCACCTTGCTCGATCCGGCGCGCCGCCCGGT
The DNA here is from genome assembly GCA_030853735.1 of Chloroflexota bacterium. Taxonomy (GTDB): domain Bacteria; phylum Chloroflexota; class Chloroflexia; order QHBQ01; family JAICKM01; genus JAICKM01. The sequence continues at coordinate 14,686 of JALYUO010000078.1, read as the reverse complement.
GTGGAGCGGGGCGGAGGTGGCGGCGGATCTGAGTGCCTATTTATTACGCCTGGCCCATGAAGCGGGCCGCGACGAAGGCTTGATCTGCTGGCAGGCCCATTTGCGGCAAGTGAGCCGGCGCTACTGGCGGGGGTTGTTTCACAGCTATGACCAGGTGGGGCTGCCGCGCACGAATAATGGGTTGGAGAGCCGGTTCCGCGAGGTACGGCGGCGGGTGCTGCGCACGACGGGGCAAGCGGGGGCGACGGTGCAGCAGTTGCAACGGCGGGGGGCCTGGGAAGTCATGGCGGGTGCGCCCAGCGAGGGGGAGCAGGTGGCGGCGTTTGCGGGCGTGGGGGCCAGGGAGTGGGAGCAGGAGCGCGCGCGGATGCGGCAGCACCAGGCGCGGTTTCGGCGGCACACGCGCAACGCCGGGCGGGCGGACCAGCAGTTGGAGCGGCTCCGGCAGGCATGGCTGGCACTCCCCGCCGATCCTACAGGGTGACTTTTACTCCATTGCCTGCCTTATTTTATCTACTACAGACGTGTTACTTTGCGGTAAACATCAGAAATATTGGCTTGGGGTCTAATATGGCGAAGAACCCGGATCAGATCTGGATCACTATCGGTGGGCGGAAGATCCACGTCCGGCCGGAGTCGCTGAAGGGCACGGAGCGCCAGGAGGCGTGGCACCGCATCGTAGCGTAAGCCCCCGGCTACGCCGGCTACGAGGCAAAGACCGACCGCGAGATTCCGGTCGGCCGCTTGCAGCCGGCCTAGCGATCTGCTGCTATTTAGCGCCGGATACCGTGCGATGCAGCGGGTATGGCGCAGGGTGACGGCCTAGCTAGGGCGTGGGCATCGGATACAGCGAATCCTTCTCCGCCGCGTCTTGCGGGAAGACGGTGTACTTGTGGCCGTCGGGCTGGAGCTGCTCGACGGCCATCGGTTTGTAGATATTGACCCCGCGGCTATCAAACTTGATGCGGCCGTAGAAGGTCATCAGGTCCAGGCCGGCCAGGGCGGCGCGCACCTGGGCCGGGTCCAAACTGCCAGCCTGCTCGATAGCGCGCTGGAACACGATCAGCGCCGCCGACGATTCCGCTGTCTGATAGGGCACCTCGGTGTAGGCGGGATACTGCGCCTTGAACGCCTGGGCATAGGCGCGCGGCGTGCCCCAAAAATCGTCGCCGCGATACTGCAAAGCATCGGTCCACTGCGTCGCGCCAAAGATATAGTCCGCTTCACCTTTGAGGTTGGCACGAAACTCCGGGGCTGACGGGCCGGCGGTAAAACCGAGTGCCTTGGGGGCCAGCCGCAGTTCGTGGACCTGCCGGGTGATCAACAGCGAATCCTGCAAGTGTCCCGCGCCCAAGAGAATATCAGGGTGCTGCGCCTTGACGGCCGTGAGCAGCGCCGTGAGATCGGGCGGATTCAGCGGATAGAAGGCTTGGTAGACAACCGTCAGGCCAGAGTCGCGGGCATAGGCGGCGGCCCCGGTCAGCACTTCGTGCGCGAAAGGCTCATCGGCCCCGAGTAGGGCGACCGTTTGGGCAGTCGGATCTTTGGCATGGACCACGGCAATCACCCCGCGCAGGTAGTTCGCGGCGGGGCTGAGGATGCCGAAAGTATAGTGGGTGCCGCTGAACAGGCTTTCTGCCGAGCCGTGGGCATCCAGCAGTGGGATCTGCGCGGCTTCGGCGACCGGTACGGCGGCGGCGGTCAAGGCCGAGGTATAAGGGCCGAGCAGAAAATTAACGTGGTCGGTGGTCAGCAGTTTTTGATAGAGGGGCGGCACGCGCGCGGGGTCGGACCCGTCATCATAGTATTGCAACGCGACCCGGTAGTGTTTGTCGCCCACGCGGATGCCACCGGCGCGGTTGATCGTATCCATCGCCAGCAGGTAGCCGTCGCGGGTGTATTCGCCTTCTTTCGCGGTCGGTCCCGTGATCGAGATGGTTGCGCCGAACAGGATCGGCGGCCCCCCCGCTTCGGCGCTGTGACCCAGCGGCAGGTCAGCCCCCGCACAGGCGGCCAGCATGAGGCTGCCCAGCAGCACGCCGCAGTACGCCGGCAAACGCAGTACCATCGCTCACCTCTCTTACGGTACGAATCGGTAGCCGACCCCCGGCTCGGTCAGCAAATAGCGCGGGGTTGCGGGATCGCTCTCCAGTTTGCGCCGCAGACGACCCATGTAGACGCGCAAATACTCGGTCTCATCGCGGTAGTCGCTGCCCCAGACGCGTTGGAGCAACAGGTGGTGGGACAGCAGTTTATGCGGATGGGTGACCAACTGATCGAGCAGCGCAAACTCGGTCGGGGTCAGATGGACGGGCGCACCGTCGCGGCGCACCACATGGGCCGCGAGGTCGATCTCAATGGCCCCGTAGCGCAGCACGCCGGGGGCAGGGGGCTGCACCGACCAGTCGCTGCGGCGCAACACCGCACGCACGCGGGCCAGCAGTTCCTCCACGCCGAACGGCTTGGTCAGGTAATCGTCGGCCCCCAGATCCAGCGCCGCCACCCGGTCGCTCTCGGCATCCAGCGCCGTCAGCACGATAATGGGCACGGTGGCCTGTTCACGCACGCGCCGACAGACTTCTAAGCCGTCCAGCCGCGGCATCATGATGTCGAGGATCAGCAGATCGGGCCGCTCCCGCTCCCACAGGGCCAGGGCTTCCAGGCCGTTACTGGCCTCCAGTACGTCAAAATCGCGCGCACGCAGATTGCGACTGATAAAGTCCAGCAAGGCGCTTTCATCTTCGGCCAGCAAGATGCGGCGCAGGGGGAGCGGCATGGCTCAGACTCCTAACTGGGTCAGCACTGGGACCGGCGCAGGCAGCGGCAGGTCGGCGCAGGGCATGGTAAAAGAGAAGGTGGTGCCGGTCGGACCGCTCTCCGCCCAGATCGCGCCGCCGTGGGCTTCGACAAACGCCTTACAGATCGCCAAGCCCAAGCCCGTGCCGCCGGGTCGCCGGGCCTGCCCGCCGGGTGCGCGATAAAACCGCTCAAATACCTGGGCGACTTCGGCGGGGGCCAGACCGTCGCCGTCATCCTGGATTTGGACCAGCACACCCTGCGCGTGGGTCCGCCCCGTCACGCGGACGGTGCCCTCGCCATAGACGCGGGCGTTCGCCAGCAGATTCACCAGCACCACTTCCAGGCGCGGCCCATCCGCCGCGACCGCCGGCAGATCCGGGGCTAGGTCCACGATCAGGTGCGGGATCGGGGGGGTCAGCCGGTCCGTGGCCCGCGCCACCAGATCCGCCACCCGCAACGGCAAGCGCGTCAGGGACAGCAGCCCGGCCTCGTGGCGCGACAGGTCCAGCAGGTTGCTAACCAATTGGGCCAAGCGATCCGCCTCGCTGCTGATGGTCTGGAGAAAGTGGCGCTGCTCGGTCGCCGACCAGTGGACATCATCTTGCAGCAACGTAGACGCATGGCCTTTAATCGCGGCCAGGGGCGTGCGGATCTCGTGACCCACCGCCGCGAGGAGGCTGGTCTTGAAGCGATCAATTTCATGCTCCTGGGTGACATCGCGCAGCAGCAGCCCACGCCCAATCGCCTGATCCGCTGCGTCGCGCACGGCAAACAGTTGCACTTGGATCACGCGCCCGCTGGGCTGCCCGCTCGTCTCAAAGAACCAGCTGGGCCGCGCCGTGGCTTCGGCCTGCTCCCGCGCCAGACTATAGGCGATGGGGTCAGTGGCGGCGGCGCGCAAGGCACGATGTACCGCCTCAATCGGGATCGCAGTGAGCGTGTCTGCTGGTAAGCCGATCAGCGCCCGCGCGCCGGGGTTGGCGTATAGCACCAGCCCGTCACTGCCGGTGAGGACCAAGCCATCGCTCATACTCGCCATAATCGCGGCCAGGGTTTGCTGCTCGGCCATCGCGCTACGATACAGCCGCTCGTTTTCCCGCGCAATCTCGCGCAGGCGCTCATCGCTGCGCTCATAGAGGACGGCGTGTTCCCAAGCCAGCGCGGCATAGTTGGCAAAAGTCAGCAGCAAATCCACCTCAGCGGGGCTGAACGCTTGCGGCAGGACGCGGTGGACCAGCAGCACCACGGCTCCGGCATGGGGGCTGACAATCGGCAAGGCCAACACGCTGCGAAACCCGTCGGCGTAGGAGAGCGGCGGAAACTCGCGCCCCATGCCGGCGACCATTTGCACGGGACGGCCCTCGGCCAACGCCCGAATCGCCGGCAGGTGGGTATCCGCCGGCGGCAACTGGACCGTCCGGTTGTATTCGGGGCTGCGCCCGACACTCGCCAGTACCCGCAGCGTCCCCGCGCTGTCGGGCACCAGTACCACCGCCGCCTGCACATCCACCAAGCGGCGCACCTCGCCGATAATGGCCTCCGCCACGGCCTGCGGGTCGAGCGTACTCACCAGCACCGTCGAGGTTTCGAGCAGGGTATGCAATTCGGTGAGTTGCAGGGTCACGTCGCGCTCCAGGCGGGCGAGGGCGCGGGCCAGTTCCCCGACCTCATCGCTGCGCCGGTAGAGCGTGATCACGGGGTCGGTCGGGGGGCGGTGGGGGGTGGGTAGTGCGCCGTGCGTACCGGCCAGCAGGTATAAGGGCTGGATCACCCGCCGCATCAGGATCAGCCAGACCAGCAACCCACCCAGCGCGAAGAGGAGCGTGGCGGTCGCCAGCCAGGCCACGAACGTATCCACCACGGCCAGAGCATCGCGCGCTGGGCGCTGCACGACCACCGCCCAGCCGCTACTCGGCACCGGCGCGGCCGTAAACAGCCAATCCTGTCCGGCGGGGCCGGGGGCGAGGTGCGTGGCGGGATGGCCGGCCAACGCCTCTGCCGCACCGGGCAAGTCGCCCAGCATCGGCTGGAGCAGGCGTTCGCGCTGCGGCGAGGCGATGAGTTGGCCTTGATCGTCAATCATGCTAATCAGGAGCGGATGGCCTTGCCGATTCTGCTCCTCCACGACGGTCCGCAAGGGGGCGCTGAGATCATCCAGCAGCAGGTTCGTCGCCACGATGCCCAGCAGCCGGCCGTCGGGTGCGCGCACCGGGAGGGCGATGGTGACGACCGCGTTAAACGTGGTGAGATCCACCAAGCCCGCCGCCGTGACCGGCGCGACGGCCCCACGCGCCTGTTGGAACAGCGGAGCCTGCCCTAGATCCAGATCCTGGGTGCGCCGGTCGGCAGGGACCGACGCGCGCATAATCCCGGCCGCGTCGAGCCAGTAGATGCGATCCACATCGCGCCGCGCGACCTTAAAGGCTCCAAACGCGGCGGTCATCGTGGGGAGGTCGCCGGCGCGGACCGCCGGCAGCGCGGCCAAATCGCGCAGAGAATCGCGTGCATCGCGCAGCGCGTCGCTGGTTTCCAGGGCAATCGCTTGCGCGAGGGCCAGATCCGAGGCTTGGACGGCATCCCGCAAGCGGGTCTGCACGCCGGCGTTGACCGCCAAACCCGTCCCGATCACGACCGTGGCAAACAGCAGGTAGACCCCCAGCAACTGCCGGAGTAGGGATCGGCTCAGAAAGCGCAAAATCTGCATTCGTTTAAGTGGTTCTTTGCGGTGTAGGGGGCTCGGCGCGTTTTGACTACGACTAGAGTACGCTAGGTGTTATGCGCCACCCTAGCCCCACAAGACGGCGCGCCCGTATGTTCAGTATACTCGCAGACCGAGATCAGATCCAGGTCAGCGCGCCCCTTGAAAATCTTCGTGTGCTGCGCGTCTGCGCGGTGTAAGCCGTCGTTATGCGGAGATGTCCGTGGCGAAAGATGAGCCGCAACCGATTTTGTGCTACAATAGAAGCCATGAACACTGTGCCCCTGGTCCGGCCCCTTCGCACCTTTGTTGCCGTTGAGCTACCGCCGACGGTGCGGGTGGCGCTAGGCACGCTCCAGGCTGCGTTGGCGACCGCAGCCTTGCCGTTGCGCCTAGCGGCACCGGCTAGTTTGCACCTAACGCTGGCGTTTATCGGCGACATCCCGGCGGCGCGGCTGGCCGACTTGACGGCGGTAGTGCGCGGGGGCTGTGCGGGCATTAGCCCCTTCGTGCTGTGGGCCGCAGGGCTGGGAATGTTTCCCCATGAGCGTGCGCCGCGCGTCGTGTGGGCCGGCGTGGACGGCGACTCGGCGGCGCTGGCGACGTTGCAGCAACTGCACGCCGCTATCCACACCGCGCTGGCCGCAGCGGACTTCCCCGCCGACCGCGAGTTCCACTTCGCGCCGCACCTGACGCTGGCCCGTGTGCGCGACGGCAGCGTGTCTGCTGAATGTGCGCGCATCGGCCCCGCCGTGCAGGGGCTGACCCTCGCGCCGGTCCCCTTTCCAGTGGCTGCCGTCCGCATCATGCGAAGCGATTTGCGGCCCAGCGGCCCCGTCTACACACCGTTAGATCACGTATCTTTGACAGGAGGAGTGGCATGACAACCCCCGTCCGGCAGTTCCTGATCCAGCCACCCGCCGGCTACGAGCCGGAGATTGGCCGCTGGATCGCCGCCTTAGACGACACGCGGCAGCGCACCTTGCAAGCGGTGGCCGGGCTGCCCACCGCCGCCCTGGACACCGCCGGGCCGGTGGGCAGCAACACCATCGGCACGCTGCTGTACCACATCGCCGGCGCAGAAGCGATGTGGCTTTACCGTAGGATCTTGCAGCAGCCGATGCCGGCTGAAATCGTCGCGCTGTTTCCGCGCCCGCGCGACGAGGCAAGGATTTTGAGCCAACTGCCGGGCGAAACGCTGGACTCCCATTTGCACCGCCTGGGCCGCGTGAGCGCGCAGTTGCGGGTGACGTGTCAGGCCATGAGCGTGGCCGAGTTTCGCCGCGTGCGGAGCCAGGACGATCCACTCGGGCCACTGGAGTTCAGCGTGGAAGGCGCTTTGCAGCAGTTGATGCAGCACGAAGCCGAGCATCGCGGTCATATCCAACTGATCCGCGAGGGTCTCGCATGAGCAGCAACTATTGGCAAGGCGAACGCGTGTGCTTGCGGGCTATCGAACCGGACGATTGGGAAGCCCATTTCGCCTGGGACCACGACAGCGAGATGGCGCGGCGCTTGGATCATATCCCCTTTCCGCAATCCACTGAGGCGACCCGCGCCTGGGCCGGCCGCACCACCACGCGCGCGCCGGAGGGCGATCTGTTCCATTTTGTGATCGAGAACACTGCCGGCGAGTTGATCGGGTCGTTGGGCACCCATTTTTGCAATGCGCGCAACGGGACGTGGGAGTATGGCATTGCGATTCGCGCCGAACACCAGCGCAAAGGCTACGCAGGCGAAGCGATCCGTCTGATGCTGCGCTATTTCTTCGAGGAGTTGCGCTATCAGAAGGCGCTCGCCTGGATTTACAGCTTCAATGAGCCGTCAATTCGCCTGCACCAGAACCTCGGTTTTCAGCAGGAGGGCTGCCTGCGGCGCATGATCTATACCGATGGGCGCTATTTCGACAATCTGGCGTTCGGCCTCACCGACGACGAGTTTGCCGCCCGTTATCCTCAGCCGCGCAAGGTCGAATGAGCACGCGATCCCGGCGGCGCTGGGGCTGCCTGGTTTATGTGCCGGCCTTGTGGCTGGTACTCCTACCCACGGCTGCGATCAGCAGGGTAGATACATATCCCATTAGCACAACCAACAATCCAACCACCGATAGATTTGCTGATCCGGTGCTACAGACGGTTTGGCAGGGTGCCGGAACGGTGTGGGGAGCGGGGCCGTTCTACACCAGCTATGAGCCGGCCAACGGCACGCCCAGCGGCAGCCACTTGGTGCAATATTTTGCCGGTGGGCGCTTGGAAGTCAACGATCCTGGCGCAGATCGGCGGGTGGCGGGCTTTGTCACCGGCGGGCGACTGGTGGCCGAACTGGTGGCCGGGCAGATTCGCACCGGCCGCGAACCCGACGACTACGAGGCGCGTCCCGCGACGGACCAGCCGGTGGCCGGCGACAGCGGCGCGGGAGCCGCACCTGCCTATCCCGCTTTTGCCGCATTGACCTCTGACCCGCCGCCCGGCGACCGCAGCGGGGCGGTCATTGATCGCCGCCTCAATGCGGACGGGACGGCGACGCAGATGGGCAATCCACCCGCCGCGTTGCCGCTAGGCCACTACGAACCTCGAACGCGGCACAATATCGCGGCGGTGTTCTGGCGCTTTGTGCAAGCCGGGGGCGCGGGACCACGCGGCGATTGGGTTGCCACGCTGGGCCTGCCGTTGGCCGAGCCGGTGTGGGTGCGGGCACAGGTTGGTGGGGTCGGTCGTGACCTGTTGGTGCAACTATTCGAGCGGCGGGTGCTGACCTATGACCCGGCAGGCAGCAGGACAGTCGAGCTGACCGCCGTGGGCCGGCACTATTGGGCTTGGCGCTACGCCGACCTCCAGCCCGACCGCAAAACCGCCGCCGGTCGCACGCGCTACGACGTGACCGTGGTGGTGGGGGCCGACCGCAGCCTGACCGTCAGCGAATCGATCCACTACGTCAACACGACGGCTGCTCGTGTACCATTACGCGACTTGGTGCTGCGGGCGATCTATGGGCACTGGGTCGGCGCGCTGCGGGTGGACGGCGCGACCACCGGCGGCGTAGCCCTGCCCGTGCGCCGGCGGGACGAAGTAAACCTGAATATTGGCCTGCCTACGCCGTTGGCCCCCGGTGCGGCCATTGAGGTCACGCTGCGCTTTCGTATCCAGCCGCCGCGCTTCGGCGGGCGGCACGGCTACGATGTGACGCACGACCTGCTGACGCTGGGCGACTGGCTGCCGAGCATCGTGCCTTACGAGAACGGCGGCTGGAGCCAGTTTCCCTATGGCGAACACGGCGACCAGGGCAACAACGCCGTGGCCGATTACCACGTCCTGTTCAGCAGCCCGGACGCGCTGGTCATCGGCGGCACCGGCACGGCCACGCGGCCCAGCAGCCGGCAGTGGGCATTCTATGCGCCCAGCGTGCGGGACGTGGCCTACACCCTGTCGCCGCGTTTGCGCGACCCCAGCGCCGACCCCGGCCTGAGCCGCGATGCCGGCGGCGTGCGCGTGCTGGGCTATTTCTTGCCCGAACACCGAGCGGCGGGCGGCGCGCTGCTCGACACGGTGGCGGCGGCGATCCGGTGGTATAGCGCGCAAGTGGGGCCGTATCCCTACCCGGTGTTCACGGTGGGCGAGATGGCCTTGCCCCAGGCGGCAGAGTGGGACTACGCGCAAGAGTACCCGATGGTCTACTTCCTGCCGACACAACGGGCGGGCAGCGCGCCGCAGGCCGGCAGTTGGACCTTCTACACGCCCTTGCACGAAACGGCGCACGCTTGGTTTTACGGCGCGGTCGGCAACAATCAGTTGATCGATCCGTGGCTAGACGAGACGCTGGCGAACTACCTAACGCTAGGCTACATTCGTGCCCAGCAACCGGGCCGCTTCCCGGCGGCATTGGCGGTGCTGACCGGTCCCGGCGGCGGCTGGCCGGTGAGCGCGAGCCTCTACAGCGGCTTCCCTAGCGATGCGGCCTATTTCCACGCGGTCTATGACCAGGGCACGGCCTTTGTCGAGGCGGTGCATACGGCAATGGGTGACAGCCGCTTCTGGGCTGCCCTCCGCGCTTACTACCGCCAGTACAACGGCGACCGTGCCCGCCCGCGTGACCTGCTGGCGATCTGGCAAGCCTACAGCCCGACCGACCTGCTCCCACTCTTCGCCCGCTATTTGGCCGTATGGTAAAGAGAGCATGGCGCGAAGGCGCACTGGTTGTGCTGGTGTTTGGCCTCTTGGCCGCGCTGTTCCTCTGGCGACCGCTGTTGGCCGGCCCGCGCGGGGTGTTTTTGCCGAACGATTTGTTCAACGGCCTCGACCAAGCGTTCCCCTACGCCGCGCATACGCCGGGGCAGAACCCGCTGCTGTCGGATGTCGCGCTTTACTACTACCCCTATGCCCGCTATGCTGCCGTGCGCTTGGCGCAGGGGCAGTTTCCGCTCTGGAATCCGCTGATCGTGGGCGGCACGCCATTCCACGCCACGGCACAGGCGGCGCTGCTCGACCCGGTGAACCTGCTCACGCGCCCCTTTGGCGATGCGGTGTGGGTGTTGGGCGCGTGGCTGCGCTTGACGTTGGCGGGGCTGGGGGTCTATGGCCTGCTGCGGGCGCTGGGTCGCCGCCCGGCGGCAGGGTTGGCCGGCGGCATCGTGTTTGCCTATTGTGGCTTTCTCACGGTCTGGCTGAACTATTCCGTTGCCACCGCCGCGATCTGGTTGCCGTTCGCGCTGGGGGCGACGGTGGGCCTGGTGCGGACTGGGCGAGCGTCGTGGCTGGCCGCGTTGGCGCTGGTGCTGGGGGTGCAATTCTACGGGGGTCATCCCGAAACCTCGTTTGTGATCGGCCTCGCCTGGGCGGCCTTTGCCCTCACCTGCTTGATCCGCTATGGGCAACAGGCGGGTCGGCGGCCGGCTGTGGCGCGCGCCGGACAGTTGACGGCGGCGGCGGGCTTGGGTGTGGCGCTGGGCTTCGGCCAATTGGCTCCCTTGCTTGACCTGATCGCGCGCAGCGAACTGCTCCGCAGCCGCGAAATCGCCCTGACCAGCGCCGGTGCGGGCGGCATCCATAGCTGGGTGACCAGTCTGCAATTGCTGATCGTGACTGTGGTGCCTAATTTCAGCGGCACGCCAACCGAATACAACTACTGGTATCCTCTCGGCCCCACCAATTTTAACGAGCAAACCGCTTATTGCGGCTTGTTGGCGCTGGGCCTGGCCGGCGTGGGCTTGCGCTACCGGGTGCCGGGGCGGGGCTTTTTCGCCGCCGCCGGGCTGGGGGCGGCGCTGCTCATGCTGCACTTGCCGGCGCTGGATGTGCTGTATGCCGTGCCGGGCTTCCGCCAGGGGTACGGCGCACGATGGGCGTTGCTGTTCAGCTTATGCGTGGCCGTGTTGGCCGGCTTGGGGCTGGAGAGCGTGTTGGCCCGCGCCGGCGGCTACAGTCGCCTGGTCTGGGCGTGGGTACTTGGCTTCGGCTTGCCGTTGATCGGATTGCTGACGCTCGACGCTATGCTGCACAGCGGTGCGCTGCCGTTCCGGCTCACCGGCTACCAAGCGCGGCTGCTGACCGGCCTGCTCGATCCGCTGCACGGCACCATCTACTGGCCGTTTTTGTTCGCCACCGGGGGCGTGCTCGTGGTGGCGACGCTGGCTCTGGCGCGCCGCCCCCGGCGGCTGCCCCGGCCAACGGCGGTGTTGGTGCTACTGACCCTGCTCATCGGCGACGGCCTGACCTTTGGCAGCAGCTACAATCCGGTCATCCCCGTAGCGCGCAACTTGCCCACGCCCCCGGTGGCCGCTTGGCTGCAAAGACACCTCGGCCATGATCGTTTTACCGCCACCGGCGACATCCTGGTGCCCAACGTGGCGCTGCTGTATGGCCTACGCGATTTGCGTGGCTATGAGGATCTGGTGCCGCAGGAGTATGCGCGCGTGTTCAACTCGCTGCTGCTCGGCCCGCCCGGCGTTGGCGCGTTCAATGGCCCAGTGAGTAGCGGGGATAGCCACCGGCTGGCGGTGGCCGCTGTGCGTTACGTCTTGACCCCGCGCCGGCTGGCCGGCGGCGCAGCGCGGGGTCTGATCCACCGCGCCCGTTTAGGACGGATCAACGTCTACGAAAACACCCATGCGCCGGCACGCGCCTATGGCGTGTACAACGCCCGCACTTGTAGCAGCGCCGAAGCCGCCGCGCGTGCGTTAGATGATGCGTCCTTCGATCCGCAACGCACGGTCTTACTCACCGATGCGGTTGCGCCGGAGCAGGCCACCGCCGACCCGCTGCCCACGGTGCGCTTTGCTGCCGACGAGGCGGAGCGGGTGATCCTTGATGCCGTGTTCGCCCGCCCCGGCTACTTGGTGCTGGCCGATAGCTAGGCCGCCGGCTGGCAGGCGGACGTGGATGGGCAGCCTACGCCGATTTTGCGCGCCAACGGCGTATTTCGTGCGGTGCGTGTCGCTGCCGGCAATCACCGCGTCCGCTTTGTCTACCGCCCGCCGCTGGTCTATAGCGGCGGTGCGGTCAGTGGCGGCGCACTGGTCATCATTCTGGGTCTGTTCGCTTGGGATGCGCTGCACCGTCGCCGGCGCAGATGATACACCCTTAGCCCGCCCGCCCCGTCAACGCTGCTTGTGTTTGCCCTCCTGTTGTGCTATCATGAGGGCAATCCGGCTCCGGCTCCGTCGTCTATGCCCGCCGGCTAGAACGGGAACCTGTCCATGATCCGATTCCGTCCGCGTACCTTACCAACCTGGACCTGGATGCGCCTGATCGTGCTGCTGCCACTGTTGTTGGGCGGCGGGGTTCCTCCGCCGGTGCGCGCCGCCGAGGGGCGCTGGGTGACGGTGCAGGACGGCCGGCTTGTGTATAACGGCGCGCCGGTGCGCCTCAAAGGGGTGTCGTTCTATCCCAGCCGGCAACCCTGGGTCTACTTCTGGCAACGCTGGGACGGCAGCAGCACACGCGCCGATCTGAGCCGGCTGGCCGATTTTGGCGGCAACACGGTGCGCGTGCTGCTGCCGTATCGTGCCGACCAGGGCATCATTGAGGATAGCGGCGCGGTCAAGCCGGTGATGATCGACCGCTTGCGGCAGTTGGCCCAAATGGCCGGCGAGTTGCATCTGAAGCTGATCCTCACCCTGTTCGATTGGTATGACGACACGCCGGCCGTCACCGACCCGCGTTGGCAGGGCAACCTGGCCTATCTGCAAAGTCTGACCGCCGCCTTCGCCGCCGACGACCGCGTGCTGGGCTGGGATCTGCACAACGAACCGGACCTGTACGCCAGTTGGACGGACCACCAGCCCGCCGCGCTTGACTGGCTGTTGCGGGTGGGTGCCGAACTGCACCGCCGTGCGCCGCAGCAACTGGTGACGGTCGGCGTGGCGCAAGCCGCCGCGCTCTGGCAGGCCGACGCGCAAGGCCGCACGCTGCTGGATGTGGCCGATTTTGCCGCTTTCCACAGCTACGACGGCGGCGCGATCAGCGGTGAGATCGCGGCGATCCGGGCACACACACGCAAGCCGGTGGTGCTCGAAGAGACCGGCTGGCCGACCGGCCCTTGTGGGGCCGACCCGCTGTACCAAGAGACGCAACAGGTGGCGCTCTATCACGGCATGATCGGGGCCGCCGCAGCTGCTGGGCTAGACGGCCTGCTGGCCTGGATGCTGTGGGACTTCCCGCCGACGGCCTCATCAGGCGGGGGACTGGAAAGCGAACAGGATCACTTTGGCCTGTTGCGGCTCGACGGCAGCCTGAAACCGGGCGCACTGCTGTTCCGCGACGGCTACCGGGCGGATGTGTTGCCGCTTGACAGCACGACCACCAGCAGTGGGGCGTTGACTGTGGCCCCGCCGCCCGGCCCGGTGCAGCACCCTGCCGACTGGCAACCGCCGCTCGTCTTTCCTGAAACGGGGCATGACCTGTGGAGCGAGTTCCGCGATTATTGGCGGCGCTTTGGCGGGGTGCCGATCTTCGGCTATCCGATTACTGAGGCGCGCATGGAAGGCGGGCTGCGGGTGCAATATTTGGAGCGCGCCCGGTTCGAGTACCACCCGGAGAACGCTCGCTTGCCGGGTTTCACCACTCTGGCGAAAGGCGAGAAGCTGCGACTGCTGGTGCAACTGACACGGCTGGGCGTGCCTATCGCCGATGTCCAGAGATTCCCACCGAGCTTGCCGCCGTCATCGGATAATCCGCCCGATAGCATCCGCATCGGGCAAACCGGGCACACTTTGCGCGGTGGGTTCAAGGCATTTTGGGACAAAAACGCGGGGCTGACCAATTTTGGCTACCCCCTGAGCGAAGAAGTATCCGAGGTGTCGCCAACTGACGGCAAGCGGTACACGGTGCAATATTTTGAACGGGCTCGTTTCGAGTGGCACCCCGAAAACGTGGGCACGCCTTATGAGGTACTGTTAGGACAACTGGGCACCGAAGGGCTGGCCGCGCGCGGCTGCCGCTGACGCAGGGATCGTCCCTGAGCCGCGCCAAGCCGGCCCTATTTCACTATCCGCCATCCGCAAGCGTACTGAGGAGTCGCGTATGCAGACCTATGAGATCCCGCCCGACGAATCGATGGAAACGTTGGTCCGTTCCCTGAGCCGCGCGGTGCGTAAAGACAAAGACTTGGTGCTAGTGGTTCCTGCCGGCAATACACTGTTTAGCGGCACTGGCGCGGAGAGCATCGGCAAGCTGGGTAGCATTATGCGGAGCTATGATGCCCGGCTGCAAGTGCAGGCCGCCGACCCCAACGTGGTGGAACTATTCCGGGCGGCGGGGCTGAAAGCCGGCCCCCTGGAAGCGAGTAGCGCCGCGCCTGCCGCGGCGCCTCAGTACCCCTCTACTGCGTCTGCACCGGCTGTCGTTGCGCCTGCACCGCTTCAGTATACCGTCGCGCCGGCTGCACCTGCGCCCGTTCCGGCTGCGCCCGCGCCCCTGCCGCAACCAGTAGGCGACCTGAGCGAAGACATCAGCAACATGAATTTTGACTTTGAGGATGTGGGCGTAACGCCGCGTGCGGCGGCTCCGGCGGCCCCGGCCCCGAGCCAGGGGGGGGGCGGCTTCCTATCGAAGCTACGCAACCGCATGGCGCAACCCGACGCGCCAGTACCGGCCAGCATGACCCCGCCGCAGCGATCTACGCCTGCGCCCACGAGCGCCGTAAGCAGCGCCGCGCCGCTGGCGGCTCCCACGAGCGCCGCCAGCAGCGCCACGC
>JALYUO010000076.1 GCA_030853735.1 Chloroflexota bacterium | reverse complement strand
AATATAATCCGTCTTGCTCCCCCTTCCTTCGTGGGGAAGGGGGCTGGGGGGTTAGGTCGCCCGGCTACTTCTGCGCGAGGGCGCGGCGGGCCAGATCGCTGCCCGGCTCTTGCGTGGCGGCCAACAGCTCCATCAGCTCGTTAAAGTCCTCACGGCTGAAGCGCAAAAACATATCAATGCCGCGGTTGAAGACCTCCACAAAGCCGCGCATCTGTTCCAGCCGGGCGCGTAACACGTCGGGATCGTTGCCGTTCGCGTCGGGCGGCGGCGGGGCGGTGGTGCCGTCTGCGCCGGGGCGGGCGGGCGGCAACAGGGCGAGGGTGTCGGAAAACGCCTCGATGATCGGCTCAATCTCCCGCTTACGCCGTTCGCGCACCACGTTCTTGAACCAGCGCCAGGGGTCTTCCTCGGCCATGAAATACTGTTTGCGGTCGCCCTTGCGATACTGGCGATGGATTACCCCCCAGCTCATCAGCGAACGCAGATTCATGCTCACATTGCCGCGACTGATGTTCAGCCGCTCCATGATCTCATCGGCGGTCAACGGCTGGCCGGTCACGTAGAGCAGCGCGTGGATCTGCCCCATCGTCTTGTTCAGCCCCCACACGCTCACTAAGTCGCCCCATTCATTCACAAAGCGGTCCTGTACTTCATCCAGGTTCGCTATCATGTCGCACCGCCCTTCCGTGGGTGCAGACCCCGGCCACCGTCTACACCAGCTTTCAATACCTTCTGAAAGCAAATTGTACCATACGGCAGAAGCAGAGTCAACCCTTTGTTCGGGGTTATGCTAATCAGCAGCGTGGATTAGCGCTATTTTCGTAGTGGGGCTTGCGCCGTCAGAGTAGCGACCGGATTAGGGAGCGCCTTTGTGGGCACGCTGGTGCCAAAGGGCGACGGCAAGGGGCGGATCGCGGTAGGCACCGGCGGTACGGGGGTCCGTGTTGGGCACACATCACCTGGACAGGGAGTCCAAGTGGGCTGCGGCGTAGGCGGGGGCACTGCCGTTCCTGCCACCACGATCCACACCAAGCTGCCGTTTGTGTAGGGGTATGCTATGTAAAATGTACCTGCCGGCTTTCCGCCCCACGATTGCGACAGCAGGGGGAGGGGTGCATACCGATCCATGAGCGCGGTGCTGTGATAGGTTTCGATGAATTGCGTCTGGTCTGGGCTGCGCTTGTTTTCGAATGTCCTTTGTTCCACCAGCACGGCATCTGTGGGTACAAGCGTTTTGGCAAACGCCTGGGCTTGTATGATGTCCGTAACTTTCGTGTTGCAATCGATCCCACTAATAGGCGCATTGTCATCGCTCTTACTTTGCGGCCATTGATGCCAAAACGCGATGCGACAGCGATCATCATCGTAACTAATGCTGGAAGACTGGTGTTGGTTCAGTGATTGCTGGTGCCGGCGCTCCCACGCTGCTTTGGTCAGACCCAGGCCGCCGGAAGCTAACGGTGGCAACGGCAGGCCGATGGTGGCGGGCGGTGTAGGCACAGATCCACAGCTGGTGGCGAATAGCAACGCCCCGCCGACTACTATTACTACTGGCAGTAGCTGGATTAGCTTGTGCATCGCAACGCTCCAGGGCTGACTCTACGAACAACGTGTATGATCGCTATGGTTAAGTGTACTGCTAAAGGTAGTCTGCCGCAAGCCCAGTGAGCATGACAAGCTGCCGCCAGGAGTGTATAATGGCGGGCGCGGGAGCCGTATGCCTGTACGCCGCATGGCGTGGCCGATTACAGCAGTGGAGGAATGGTGCTTGAATATCCAAACCCCGGAGTGGGTGCGTCACGCCGTCTTTTACCAGATTTTCCCTGACCGCTTTGCCCAATCGGTGGCGGTGGCGAAACCGAGCAACCTCGAACCGTGGGCCGACCCGCCCACCGTCTATGGCTACAAAGGTGGCGACTTGCTGGGGGTGGTCGAAAAGCTCGACTATCTGGTGGATTTAGGGATCACCGCCATCTATTTCACGCCTATTTTCAGTTCAACGGCCAATCACCGCTATCACACGTTTGATTACTACAGCGTGGACCCCCTGCTGGGCGGCAATGCAGCCTTTAAGACGCTGCTGGACGCGGCGCACGCGCGCGGCATTCGCATCGTGTTAGACGGCGTGTTCAATCATGCCGGCCGCGGCTTCTACCAGTTCAATCACACGCTGGAAAACGGCTTGGCCTCGCCCTATCTTGACTGGTTCCACTTCAAAGCGATGCCGCCCAACGCCTACGACCTGAACCGACCGCCCGGCTACGAGGCGTGGTGGGGCTATCACGCGCTACCCAAGTTCAACACCGACACGCCGGCGGTGCGCGAGTTTTTGCTGGGCGTGGCCGAATATTGGCTGCGCTGGGGTATTGACGGTTGGCGGCTCGATGTGCCGGGTGAGGTGGCCGACGACTCGTTCTGGCAAGAGTTTCGCCGCCGAGTCAAGGCGATCAACCCGGAAGCCTATATTGTGGGCGAAGTCTGGGAGGACAGCCGCCACTGGTTGCAGGGCGACCAGTTCGATGCGGTGATGAACTACCTGTTCGCCGAGCGGGTCATCGCCTACACCATCGGCACGCATCTCGACCGGCCGTTAGTGCGCGACCAGGGCTGGAACCCCGGCCAGCCGCTCGACGGCAACGGCTTTGCCCAGGCCATCCAGTATTTGCTGGACCTTTACCCGCCCGCAGTTACCGCCGTGCAGTTGAACCTGCTCGACAGCCACGACACGGCGCGCTTCCTGAGCATGGCCCGTGGCGATGTGAGCGCGCTGCGGCTGGCGACGCTGTTCCAGATGTGCTATCCCGGCGCGCCTTCCATCTACTACGGCGATGAGATCGGCCTGGAAGGCCGCCGTGATCCCGACTGCCGACGCACCTTTCCGTGGGACGAAAGCGCCTGGAACCGCGATCTGCGCGCCTATTTCAAGCAGGCCATTGCGTTGCGCCACGCCCATCCCGCGCTGCGGACCGGCAGCTACACCAGCCTGTATGCCAGTGACGGCATATACGCCTTCGCCCGCCGCCTGGACGACGACTACGTGGTGGTG
The DNA here is from genome assembly GCA_030853735.1 of Chloroflexota bacterium. GTDB lineage: Bacteria > Chloroflexota > Chloroflexia > QHBQ01 > JAICKM01 > JAICKM01. Next base: position 123 of record JALYUO010000076.1, on the reverse strand, counting down.
GTGCTGAACACGGCACGGGCCAAGCGCAACGTCCACCTGCCGTTGGCCGAGTCGCCGGCCGGCCGGCGCCCGTGGCGGGTATTGCTGGGCGAGGGTACGGCGGCGGTTCACGGCGCGGTCCTC
>JALYUO010000679.1 GCA_030853735.1 Chloroflexota bacterium | reverse complement strand
GCACCCCACCCGGCCCCTGCCGCCGCACGCTATCGCCCGCAAGCCCAAGAAGCCCTAAGCGGCTAAGGGAGAGGGACCAGCGATGGGAGTAGTGGTCAAACGCAGCGCGGGTGCTGTTTGTAGAACTGCGTATAGCAATATTCAAGTGGCATTACTAGAGGACATAGCAGCAATGACAAGGCGATCTGGTTGGGTGAACGTTATTTGCGCGCTGGTTCTGATCAGTTGGCTACTGGTGTTAGTAGGGTGTAGTGCGCCGTTAACTCCAGTCACCCCAACTACGGTCCCCACAATTCCCACGCAGATCAGCGGGCTCATGACCGCCTTTGCGCCGACCCCCACACACCCGGTCCCACCGGCCGACCCCGCTCAGGTGATCTCCGTCACCGGGCATTATACCAGCGAAGCGGTGGCAATCGCATATTCGCCGGATGGAAAACTGCTTGCTGCTACAGGGGAGGATCAAGTGGATTTGTATGACACGAGTACGCTAAAACTCCTGCGCGTACTCAATGGCGGCGTAGCTGTGACCAGCGTAGCCTTTGCCCCTAACAGTGAGATCGTAGCGGCCGGCAGTCGGGATGAGCTAGTGCGCTTGTGGCGAACAGTTGATGGCACCCTGCTCCGCACCTTGCAACACACTGCTGCCATCAACAGCCTAGCTTTTGCCCCTGATGGGCAGACCCTTGTCACCAGTGCCTACAACACGCCCCTTCGACTATGGCATGTCAGTGATGGCGTACTCCTCCGCCAATTCGCTGGTGATCAGGCGACTGTTTTAAGTCTGGCTTTTGCACATGACGGCCAGAGCCTCGCGGCTGCTGATGGTCTAAACGGTAAACTGACCATATGGCGGGTAGCAGACGGTGTGACATTGCGGACATCAGAAACTATAGAGTTTCTGGTCAGTTTAGCTTGGTCGCCCGATGACCAAAGTCTCGCGCTTGGCAGTAGCCAGAACCAAACCACTGTGGGGATTTGGCAGGCTAAGGATATGACGCTGCTCCGTGTTCTGGAAGGGCACACCGATCAGGTCAACAGCGTAGCCTTTGCCCCCGATGGGCAGACCCTTGCCACCGGATCGGATGACCGCACCGTGCGCCTGTGGCGGGTTGCGGATGGGAAGCTGTTGCACACGTTTAACGGTCACATCCGGCAAGTCTCGATGGTGGCTTTTGCCCCCGATGGGCGCACCCTCGCATCAGGATCGCTAGACGGCACGGTGCGACTGTGGGCGGTGCCGCCGTGAGTGAGGATGACGCAGCCTGGGTGCAGTGGCGCTATAGCCGCCAGGAGTGGGCGCAGTTTGATGCCTGGGCTTGGGATCACACCCAACGATCCGCCGCGCAGTTACTGGGATTGGGCATCTTGGTGGGCATCGGCTTTGGGCTGCTGATGTCCGTTGTCACCACCAGTTCTGATCAGCGTGCGCTCCGCATCCTTCCCCTTAATGTTCTCTGGTTCCTCATGGGCATGGGAGTCGGATTATTCGTCGGGTGCGCCCAAGCCCGCTTGACGTATCTGCGTGGCAAAGCCCTCCATCTGGCCCGGCAACAAGGCGCACGCAAAGTGTCTATTGATGCGTGGGGCATCCAACAAGCGGGGGCTACGATTTCATTAGCATCGCTGCGGAAGGTGAAACTGAAGTCCGCCAATCCCCCGATGCTCTGCTTCACCACCCACGACCGCGTTAGCCGTATATCCGATGTGCAAGAGATTTGGATCATGGTGCCGCGTGGCCGGGAGGGTGAGGCGCGCCAGTTGGTCCGCCGCTTTGAGCGCGAGACACGGAGCCTGCGAAGAAACACTGAGGCCCGCCCCAGCGCCAGCCAAGCACTCGCTGATGACGAGGATGAGGTATAACCGAGCGCGTGTCGTATGCTGCTAGAGCGGTTATCCTTGTCTATCTCATTCCACATTCCGCAATCAGGCGGCGCGCAACACCAGCACAATGCCGCCTAGCGTGATGGCCGCGCCGAGCAGCGCGGTGGGGCCGGGAGCGAGGCCGAGCAGCGCCCAACTGAGCAACACGCCGCCGGTCACTTCCTGCGCGGCGATCAGGTTGGCGGTGGCGGCGTGCAGGCGGCGCAGCGCGGCGTTGTAGAGGGTGTGGCCCAACGCCAGCGGCAACACGCCCAGCCCCAGCACGGCCAGCCACGCGCTGGGCAGCACCGGTGGCCCGGCGGCGGTCGGCCAGTTTAGCCAGACGCTGGGCAGCAGCCAGAGCGCCGCGAGACCGTAGACTGCCGTGGCGTAGCCGAACAGCGAGGTGCGGGCCCGCTCATAGCGCCCGGCCACCGAGTAGAGGCCGAAGGTCAGCGCGCTACCCAGCGCCAGCGCGTCGCCCAGCCACCACAGCGGATAGGCGCGGTTGTCGGCCAACGGATTGACCAGCACGCCGATGCCCAGCAAGGCCACCGCGATGCCGCCCCAGGCGCGCCGGCGGATCGGCTCGTGCAACAGCAGCGCCGCCGCCCCGGCCACCCAGATCGGCGCGGTATAGACCAGCGTCAGCGAATGGGCCGGCGAAGTGTAGGACAGCGACGCGACATAGCACAAGAAGTGCAACGCCGCGATCAGTCCATAGCCCGCGAAACGGAGTGCGGCGCGTGACGAGTTCTGAGTTCTGAGTTCTGAATTCTGAATTGCGACGGATGCTGTTGCCGAAGCCGCACTGCCGACCGCCGACTGCCGACCGCCGACTGCCGACCGGCGGCTGACGGCCCAGGCCACGCCCAGCACCAGCGCCGCCACGGCCAAGCGGCCGCCGGTCTTGACGAACGGACTGAGCGGGTCGGCCCACAACGTCAGCACCGGGCTGGTGGAGAAAAAGGCCACGGCGACCCCCGCATAGCCCAGCCCGCGCCACTGATCGGTCTGCATAGCCGCCATTATACCATAGCCCGCTGCGTCCGCTGCGGACGGCGCACACCGCTTGCACGAAAAGTGGACACAAAGCATTGACACCTGCCGGGTTCAGTGCTATACTGACCCTAACGCGACATAACTACACGCGGCGCGTGGCGTAACCCTGTGTCACGCGAGGCACGCCAGGAATGGGCAAGGCGAATGCAGGCGCAAGAACCCGATTTGCATCATCTGAGCATCGCAGACCTCGAATCGCTGCTGGCCGAGAAGCGCCGCAACGACTCGAAGCGTGTGCTGCGCGCTGCCGCCGGGCGCACCCCCGGCGAGAACGCCGGTCGCCCTGCGCCCAGCCCCGCCGGCCTAACCCCGCCCATGGATCGCGCCCCTAGTCCCCTCCCTAACACCGGCGCGGAGTCACCCAGCCGCCATGCAGAAGTCCGCCGACAAACCGCCGAACTCGCCGGGATCGAAGGCCGGGGGCTGCGGGCGGGCGGCAGCCGCCCCACGGATCGCTTCCAGCGCAGCGGGCTGGCCGGGGCAAACCCCGTGCGGGTGCCGCGTGGCCCCGCCTGGCTGCGCGATGCCGGCCTCAGCAAAAGCGTAGATCGCGGCTTGCAAGTGGCCGAATTCGGCTTCTTCCTGCTGCTGCTCTATGTCGTCGGCCAGTGGCTGTTCGCCGACTCGCTGACCGAGAGCGGCGGCAAACTAGCCGCTGAACTGCAGGCCGTTACGCCGGTCCATGCGCCCGCCCGCCCCACCGGCACCGTGACCAAAGCCCCCTCACCGGTAGCCCGCCCGACCCTGCAACCAACGCCCGCAATGACCAGCGGCAAGACGATCACCCATAGCCAAAAACCGGATAGGAGCGGCGAACCGACCGAACAACCGCGCGAAGACAGCGCCCTCAGCGACCGCGACCGCCTTGTCCAGGCCCGCCTGACGCTGAAAGGCCCCTCCGATGCCGCGCTGTTGCTGGGGGCGAATATTGCGCTCACGGGCACGCTGACGACCACGGACACACTGGCCGACCCCAGCGACTCGCCGCTGCCGCCTGACGGCGTGGAGAGCGATCCGGCCGCCGCCACGGAGATCCGCATCCCGAAAATCAGCCTGGACGCGCGCGTGCGTGAGGTCCAGGTGCAACTGGATAGCTGGGAGTGGGAAGTGGCCGATTTTATGGCCGGCCACCATTCCGGCACCGCCAACCCCGGCGATATGGGCAATGTCGTCATTGCCGGCCACCGCGACATTCGCGGCAAAGTCTTCTATAACCTAGACAAATTGAAAAAGGGCGACGATATTTATCTCTATAGTGGGCGCGGCACCTATCATTATATCGTCCGCAAAACGCTGGAGGTCAAGCCCAGCAGCGTCGAAGTCATGGCCCCGACTACCGATGCGCGGCTGACCCTCATCACCTGCACGCCGGTGCGGTTCGCCACCCGGCGCTTGATTATCATCGCGGATCTGGATACCAGTTATGTCGCCCCGCAGCGCGGGCACTAACGAGCGGGCTGCGGCTCTTTCTCTATAGGCACGCCGGCGCGCCACGGGCGCAGAGGTGACGCTACAGGCGCACCCGGCCCGCCGGCCATTAGGAGACCGACTATGAAGTCTATCTGGCGATCCCTGCGCGCGGGGCTAGGGCAGTTCTTCGGCCTGGGCTACCGGCAGACCTCCGTGGGGCAACCCGTGCGCTGGACGTTGGCCGAACGCCTGTTGCTGCCACTGGCCGCCCTGCTCATCATGTTGCCGTTGGCGCTGCAAGCCTGGACGGCGGTCAGCGCGGCTCCCCAAGTGGCGAGTGTAGACATCAGCAAAAGCGCCAAACCCAGCGCGGTGCCGCCCGGCGGCATGGTGACGTTCGCCATCAGCATTCACAATACCAGCGTGGAGACGGCCACCGGCGTAACAGTGGGCGACCAACTCGACGCACAACTCCAGTTCGTCAGCGTAGACGGCGGCGGCTTTAACGGCCAATGCGACAACAACGGCAACACGGTCACTTGTCGCAACGGCACGCTGGTGCCCAACGAGCTGATCCTGATCAACATTGTCGCCGCAGTGCTGCCCAACGCCAGTGGCACGATCCCCAACACAGCCAGCGTCATCTTTATCGGCGGGGAACAGCGCAACGCCACGACCAATGTGACGGTGCTTCCGTTCACCGCGACCCCCACCAATACCGACACGCCAACCGCCACCAACACCCCACTAGATACAGAGACACCGACCGCGACGGACACCCCCCTGCCCACCGACACCCCCCTGCCCACCGACACCCCGGTAGTCAAGGCCACGCCGACCGCGACCGATACGGTCAGCGTGCCGCCTGACACCGCTACCCCGATCAACACAGTCGGCGCGGACACCGCCACGCCCACCCCCACGCCGCGGGTGCCCGCCACGTTACCGCCACCGACGACACCCGACACATTCACGCCGGTCGTCACGGCCAGCGGCACAGCCACCAATGGTCCGGTGGCGACTGACACGCCTATGCCCGGCGCGACGAATACGCCTATGCCCGGCGCGACAAATACGCCTATGCCCGGCGCGACGAATACGCCCGTCAATACGCCGACCCATACCGGCGGCGGTGGCGGCGGCGGTGGCG
>JALYUO010000618.1 GCA_030853735.1 Chloroflexota bacterium | reverse complement strand
CGGTCTCCGCCATCGCCAGTGGTAGCGTCGGCGGCGCGGCGGCAGCCATTGAGGGGGCCCTCAGTGCCGCCCTGCCCGTGGCGATCAGCTTCCTCGCCAACCTGCTCGGCCTGGGCGGCATCAGCGAAAAGATCAAGAGCATCATCGGCAAAGTGCGCGCCCCGGTCGAAAAAGCGGTGGACTGGGTGATCGGCAAGGCCGTCGCCGGCCTGAAAAAGGTCGGCGGCCTCTTCACCGGCAAAGGCAAGGGCCAGGGCAGCGACCCCAGCAAAGATGCTGCCAAAGGCACCGCCCCTGGCACCGACACACGCACACCGGAGCAAAAGCAGCAGGATCTGAAAGCAGGCTTGGCTGCTGCTAATACTCTAGTGCAAAACGAACACCTGAAAGATAACGATATTAAGAAGCAGTTACCGGGTATTAAGGCTAAATATCAGATGACTGCGCTTACACTGGTTGTAAACAAGTTTGATGAGGCGGCCGGCAAAGAGACGATTCACGTTCACGGAGAAGTCAATCCGAGCGCGGACACACCAACGAAGGAGAAATCTGGCGTTGGCTTGGCGGATCGTGGCTATCGTCCACAACCTGGCGAACGCTCAATGAATAGAGCAAAGTGGAAAAAGCAAGATGGACAAGCTCGTGCTGGTCGTCAAATTACACGATCAGACCGCCCACTAAGAGGTGTATACACGCATGGTCCCCAAGCAGGTCAACCGCGAATGGGCCATCCTACAAAGCATCGAGCATCCGTCACTGATCAGGACTTGCGAACGCGGCGTAATGTTCCTGTAGATTCTAAGTTCGCTAGTGATGCAGTGCAACGGCGTGTCATGGAAACTTTGAAAAGGGAAGCCATCATTGCCGCACAAGGAGGACCACATCCTCCTAGTGGGTCACGCTGCATTAGATTGAACATCAGGTTTGAGCATAACAATGCCTTAACTGCCGTCTGAGTAATGTCCAAAGCAATGCAGCGTGACCCATTAGTGGTACATTTACCTCAATTCAAGGAGGTCGCCGACTGGAAATTAAGGGTCGTGTGTTTCCTATCACCACCGGACGTGGGTATTATGGTGCAAATCCACCTGCTGGTGCAACTTCCGGCACAAGTACCTGGCGCTTGAACAAAGCAACCATTGTGCTGGAACGAACAGGTTATGACGCTCATAATCAACCTGTTTATGAAATACTTACTTCGTTCCCATCGCTGTAAGTGCGTGATGGTATTCCTAATTGAAACTACCACAAAGAAGGGCTAATGGTATGAAGATCAATATAGCCTATCTACATGATATATTAGCATCTATGATTGATGGGAGTTATTTATCCGGATTAACTATAGATTACTATACCAGTTGCGTAGCTGATTATTACGATTCTTTCTACGGGACGTTGGATAAACAAACTCGTGAACAGTTTCGCGCTGGTTTGCAGATGACGCTTCAATACATCCTGAACAATCCTCAGCTTGATTATAATGGACTTTTTGCAGAGTTCGCTTTGCACAACTTGGCATCTCAACACGAGGTTGAGCAGGTGTTCCTGTTTATCTGGTCCCAGTTTTTTGGTGCTGAGGATTGGCACGATCCGCAACTGGCTGATCCTAACCTGCACACGGCACTGGTTGAAGAGGCTATCTGGAACTCAAATGGCTCACTCCGTGCTGGGGTTAGATGAATGCTCAAATATGGCCCGTAGAACTTGGCAGGTTTTCGTTGCTCCTGGTAACGCTGAAGATGCCTTACCAATTCCTCCCTCTCCTTGGCATTGTGAGCGCGAGGCGCGTATCCCGTTGGAACAGTGGAATCTAATATGGGATTTTGCCCAGCGCATCGATCCTCAGCAAGCTCAATTGCTGGATCAGGCTACGTATTTGACTAATGCTGATAGCCATACCGAAGCTATTGCGCTTTCACCCGATCAGGTGCAGACCTTACTAACGTTTATTGCGCGGCTACAAGACGAGATCGCTCAGGCTGCGCCATTAGTGCCCATTGCTACTGAGGAAGTCCCCGACGAGTATGAAAATGAGGAACATATTCGAATGTTAGCTGCTGTTGCAGCGGTGTTCCGCGAGTCACTGCGTTTGGGGGAACCATTTAACGCATGGCTTGATTAACCACGAGGTGTGCGCCATTAGGTATTGAGAGAAGATCAAGAGCATCATCGGCAAAGTGCGCGCCCCGGTCGAAAAGGCCGTGGACTGGGTGATCGGCAAAGCCGTCGCCGGCCTCAAGAAAGTCGGCGGCCTGTTCACCGGCAAAGGCAAAAGCCAGGGCAGCGGCCCCAGCAAAGATGCCGCCAAAGGCACCGCGCCCGGCAGCACCCCCGCCGATCCCAAAGCCGCCGGCACCCCGCAACCCAACGCCGCCCAGCCCGGTGCCGACGTGCGTACCATGGATCAGAAGCAAAAGGATCTCAACGCTGGGCTGGCCGCTGCTAATACCCTGGTACAGAATGAGCATCTGAAGTATACTGAAATTAGTAAGCAGCTACCTAGCATTAAGGCTAAGTACCACATGACCGCGCTCACTTTAGTGGTGGATAAGCTAGATACGGCGGCGGGCAAAGAGACGATTCATGTTCATGGGGAAGTCAACTCGTCAGGTAACACTCCAACCGGGAACAAGAACACGCCGTTACGCTCCCCAGCGGATCGACACTATATCCGCAAAGTAACCCAACGATCTGTGGCGAAGGACAAAAATACTGTTGTTGAGCCAACTGTTCCGGTCGTCAGTGATGTAGCTGCAATAAACGCCGGGCAAGCTACGCAGAGTGGTGACACCTTTACGATCAACGGTCGTATTTACGGTACGCATGATGGTGTTCTTTATCCGATGTCCGGCACGGGTTTCTATGAACTAGACCGTGGAGCATATAAAGCGTTGGGTGTGTATAATAAGTTCGGTGATACCCCACAAGCAGGAACAATTCTAGACAATATGGGTATTGCCCAGACGCAACGTGCAGCCGCGCTACAGGCATGGAGAGCAGGTGGTGGATCATGATCTGGCAAGACGTATTAGTGGATCGTGCTCTCACGGATCATGAGATCATCACGACTCTCGCTGATCTATTTTCTATTACTCCTGTCGAGGTATTGCTGGTCTCCGAGATCCCCTTACTGCCCATCGGTGAACATACGCGCATATTGTGTGAACGTACCTCTATGCGGGGAGAATTCCCGCTAATGCTTAGTATCTATCTACGGGATCCGCGACTAGAGTTGCTGGACAGATCAACCCTTCTGCGCCAATTTTGTGGCAAGCTTTGTTGCCGGTGCTTCGTAGGAGACGATTCGCCTAACCCCTATTCTGGTATATTGTTCCAAGCGGCTGGCCCCCCAGAACACGTCTTCTTAAACTCCGAGAAATTGGATTACAGTGATGAATACATAATCCAAAGATGACACGGTATGTAGCGACAGAACAGGCCACTGTCCGATATGCCATTACCGGTGACGTGTACCGCGTGCAGCGGCGACCCCAGTATGCCCAATTGGTAATAAACAATAACTATAGGGGGGTGCGCCTGCTAGATGCGTGGACCGGTCGTAGCGCACTACAACAAGCCTTCACGCCTAGCTATGATCGTTCGGGAGTTATAGATGCTTGGTGCTTTGACGCTTCCGGCAGCACAGTTTTAACTATCAACCAAGAGAGTGGTACTGCTTCCTGGATTGCACTCGACGCGGCAGGGGCGTGCTATGATCTAGACTTCCCTCGGTTAGGCACGGTAGCTGACTTGCGCTACTCTTGGACAGACGAATCTTTCTGGATCACTAGCGGCAAGTCTTATGGATTCCACAGGCTCGACTGGAACAAGGGCAGACCCCGCTTTGTGGAAAGACACGGCCTTGATGCGCGATTGGGGAACCGTCGCTGGCGGCGTGCCGTGGATCTGCTGCCTTCTTATAAGGCTAACGTGCTAAGAGTAGAGTCTGATCACGCACAGATGCTGTACCATGACTTTTCGCACAATCCTGGGCGCGTGGGGGTTGTGAGTTGGCACCGTCGCAGCACTGCTGAAGACGACGAGATTACGGTGGAGCAGTCGTGGTCGGCTCCTGTATCCGGCGAGATCCCCGCCTTAGCCTTTGCGGCTGGCTATATGTTCATCCTTCAGGAGTATGAAGTCCACGCACTCAATAGCCGAGGAGAAGTAGAACTAATCTACCCTGTTCCTGAAGGGTGCCAATATGTAGGTTTTGATACCATACCCGCTCATGGCAGCAATCCGGTGGCTCTAATACTTGTGTGCAGTTCACTAGCCAATGGTGGCATGGCTACAGCTTCGGTCTACACGCTGTAGTCTTTCAGTCGCGCCCTTTAACAGCATGATAAGCAGTCCGCTGTATGTACTATAAGGCTGCACCAGAAAGGAAGCGTATGCGTAAGAAAAACATGAGTGCTGATCAACTACAAGACCGCGATACATTTGTGGCAATCTTGAAGAAGGCAGAATGGGAAGAAGGAGAGTTTAACAAGCTATTTGAAGACGGGTTTAATGCTCCCGAAGAAGCCCATATGGAGTACCGAACTGGCACTATTGAGCTGAGTGCTGGGTACTTAGCTCCAGATCGTGCGATTGATTTCTTTCTTGGCTATGGTCCGAATACTATCAGACTGAACATCCAATTTGATCATAAATTGCGTGAACTCTTGGCCGTAGTTGTTAATCACCAAGATAAACTGTCTCCATCAACTTACAAGACCTGCTTGCGTGAGATGTTACAAGTATGCCCAACCATATTTGTAGTACAAGGTGAAGAAGGGGATGAATTTATTCCACTTACGGATACAAAAGGTGGCTTAGATTAGGAAAGCGAAATTGTGTCAATTTGCCCCTTAGCTGTATAGTGCTTGGACTAAGTAGTATAGCAGGCTGTTCCTATGAAAAAAAGTGAGATGAATGAGAGCCAATTGCAAGAACGCGATCTGTTCATTGCTACACTAGAAAAAGCAGGTTGGCAAGGAACACCTAATAACGTGCTTTTCGATGACGGTTATAGAATAGAAGAAGAAGCTACTATGCAATACTTCAAAGATGCCGCTAGTATGTTAGCTTATTACAACGCAACTAAAGCAGTTATATACTTAAATCTACAGTTCTCTGGCAGAGAACTACGTCTCATTATTCACTACACCAACAAGCTAAAGGCGGCATTGGAGACGTTGGTCTCGTTTCAAGACATTATCTCGGCCAAGAACTACAAACAGTACGTTGGGGAGTTGCTAGATGTTTGTCCGCACATTGATCTGATGCGTGGGCAAGAAGGTCAAATTATCACCCCGATCCTCCGCGACAAAGGGAAGATCAACCTCAGCTAGGGAAAGCAAAACGACACGATGCCGCACGATGAACTAACACCTCAGCAAGCCGCTGCCCGCACACACTTTGTTGAGCAAGTGCGCCAAGCGGGTTGGGATTTGCGCGGCTGGGAATCGCTGTTCGCAGCAGGCATCGCTCTGACCCCCGAAGCGACCGCTGAATATGAGCAGGCCGCCTTTCGCTTGCGCCTTAGCTATTACTTGGTCGAAGGTTATCTGCTGTTGGAATTGCAGCCGTACACCGCTGATCCGGTGTTAAGTATTCGCTTCTATCCGGCAGACCAGCTTGATGCGGTGTTGGCGGCAGTCTTTGCGGTCCAAGACACGCTCACCCCCGACAACGATGTGGACAGCCTTGCAGCAGCGGCGGTGCTATGTGAGCAGGTGTTTATCGAGACTCCAGATGGCTTGGAGCAGATCGTTTAAGGCGCAGCTATCATCGGCAAAGTGCGCGCCCCGGTCGAAAAAGCCGTAGACTGGGTGATCGGCAAGGCCGTCGCTGGCTTGAAAAAAGTCAGTGGCCTCTTCACCGGCAAAGGCAAGAACCCCGACCCCAGCAAAGATGCCGCCAAAGGCACCGCGCCCGGCCAACCAGCGGCTGCACTCGTAACTTACGCCGCGCATTCTGCGGGGGAGTAACACTGGTGCGCGGCTCCTAACCCCGTATTGGCGACCGCGTAGCGCACGGGGAGCGTTAGCGCGCCCTGCGGGCCGACTCCACGCTATTCTGTGGTGCTACCATTAAGGGAACCCGGCAGAATAAATTATCCGCTTAGGTAAGCGGTTTGTGGATATTTCATCTCCTCCGGCTCAACCAACGGATATTTAATTCTGCCGGGTTCCCTAACCTTGATTCTAATGGGAATCAGTGGTTTTGTTGGTGGTGCGTTGGGAGGGTTCATGATACGCTCCTAATATTACAACGACAGTTTGGTACAATGACTGGTACTACCCTAATCCGCTATCACCAGGAGATCTTAACCATGACCCCAGCTGACTTGGATCGGGTCGCCGATTCCCTCACCACCTTCCATGCCACCTTCGCCGTGCTGTTTGGCCGGGCCGCAGCCCAGCAGCGTAGCGAACAGTATCTGCGTGGCTTGTTGGTCCAACACGCCGACCGCCGTAATGCCGAAAACATTGCGGAAGCTGTCCCCGGTGCCACCGCCCGTAGCCTGCAACGCTTCCTCACGGACGCGCCCTGGTCGCTCCGGTCGGTGATCGCCGCTTTGCACGCCTTCCTGGCCCCCCGCCTCAGCAGTGCCGCCGGCATCTTCATCTTTGATGAGACCGCCGCTGCTAAACAAGGGAAGTGTTCCGTCGGGGTCGCCCGCCAATACTCGGGCACACTGGGCAAAGTTGGCAGTTGCCACGTCGGGGTCGTCCTGGCGTATGCCTCGCCGCTGGGCCATGCGTTGCTTGACGGCGATTTGTACCTGCCCCAGGAGTGGATTGCCGATCCTGCCCGCTGCAAGGCGGCGGGCGGGCCCCCGAACAGCACACTGCAGACCAAAGGCGATTTGGCGCTCACGCTGTTGCAGCGCACGCAGCAGACCGGGCACCTGCGGGGCCACTGGGTCACCGGCGACGCGGTCTACGGGAGCGACGCGGTCTTGCGTGACGCGGTGGACCACGCCGCGCGCTCCTATGTGGTTGAGGTGCGCTGCAACGAACGGGTCTTTACCAGCCGGCCCGCCACGGCGGTGCCGGCCTAGCGGGGGCGCGGTCGCAAGCCGTGGCGCGAGCGCCGGGTGGCCGCTAGCGTCGCGCCGCAAACGGTCGACATGGTGGCGGCGGCCGTGCCCC
>JALYUO010000612.1 GCA_030853735.1 Chloroflexota bacterium | reverse complement strand
GGCGATCACCTTTATATACGCCCTACTTTGGGGTCTCAGTGGGGCGTTATTGTGCATAAACTCTAATGAATAGCCGCGCCTAGCGCGGCACAGCGGTATGATCGGCCGCACGCACCGCCGGTAGCATGGCCCCCGACGGGCGCACGGTGAGGACGGGCTGGGCGGCTGTGCGGACCACGCCCAAGGCTACACTGCCCAGCCACAAACGCGGCAGCCCACTGCGGCCGTGGGTCGCCAGCACGATGAGATCCGCCGCCTCGGTGGTGCCACACTCCACAATCGCGGCGGCGGGACTGCCGTGCCGCAGCAAGGTCCGCACCGGCAGGCCGGTACTTGCGAGCTGGACAGCCGTCTCGTCCAGCGCCAGGGTCACGGCATCCGCCGCCGCGATGCGGGCTTCCTCCATCCAGAAGGGCTGGAGGCCGGCTTCAGCGAACGATAAATCTTGCAGCGGCGGCAGCACCGCCAGCAACAATAGCGTCGCTCCGCTTGACGCGGCCAGATCCACTGCCACGTCGAGGGCTTGGGCTGCGAACCGGGAGCCGTCCAACGGCACTAGGATGCGGCGGTAAGGCGACGGGGTGACCGAGGCGCTGGTGCCCCGCACCAGCAACACCGGCACCGGAGCGGCTTGGATGATGCGCTCGGCCACGCTGCCCAGGACCGTGCGCTGCAAACCACTGCGCCCGTGCGTTGCCAGCGCCACCCCGGTCAGCTCCGGCTCGTCCCTCAACTGGGCCAAGATTTGTTCGGCGGGATCGCCCTGCCGGAGGTGCGCGCGCACCGCCAAGCCATCTGCGGTGAGGCGCGCTGCCACGCCGGTTAGGTAGTCGCGGTAGGCGGTGGCTTCCGCCGGCCGATCCGGGATCTGCGCCAGCAAGCCGAGTTGCGGCCAGGCCAGCCCGCTGAGTCGCGCTGGGCCGGGGGTCACGCCCAACAGCAGCAGATCGCGGCCGGTCGCGGCCGCCAAGGCTGCCGCCGGGGGCAGCACCGTCTCGGCTAACGGCGACCCATCCAACGGCACCAAAATCGCCTCGTGCATCACACTCCTCCTTCCGTGCCGCCCGTGGCCGGCGTAGCCGCCAAGGTCGCATCCCAGCGCGCCATAAACATACGGAACAGATCCGACTCGGTCAGGATGCCGACCAGCCGATTTTCGTCGGCGACGACCGGTAGGCTACCGATTTTGTGGGTCCGCATTAGGTCGGCGGCTTCCCGTAAGGGGGTCTGCACAGTGACGGTGAACGGGTGATGGGTCATCACTTGGGTCACAGTAGCGCGGGCCAGCAGATAGCTGAGTTCGTAGAGGCTGGGCACCACCACCGAAGACGGACGGGCCTCGCGTAGGTCGCCCAACGTCACGATGCCGATCAGCCCCCCTTCGTCCACCACCGGCAGGCGGCGGATGCCGTGCAGCAGCATCAGGTTGTAGGCTTCAGGCACCGCGGTGTTCGGGTGAACGGATTTCACCGGCGCAGTCATCCAGCCGCCGACCGTCAGGCTCACTGTATCAGGGGCGCGGCCTTCCAGGGCGGCTGGGAACAGCCAGTTCCGTGTGTCCAGAGAGGTGTGGTTCATCACAAAGCTCCTTTGCTGAATGCCGACCCGCTACTGCGTCTGCTGGTCGCCGGCGGGTGTTACGCTAACTTATAAATCTAGTGTAGATCCCTCAACTGACAGATGCGGTGGACGGCGGTAAACAACCGGTGAAAAATTGAAGGCGGGGCCGCATCCGCCCGCCCCCTCTTGCGTCTTAGCGCCCATGCACGGCGAGAGTAGCGACCGGATCGGCGGCAGCGGGGCTGGGCGGCGTGGCGCGCACCAGGAGCACTGGGCGGTCGGCGGCGCGCACCACCTTCAAGGCCACGCTACCGAAGCGCACCTGCTGCCAGCCGCTGCGTCCGTGCGTCGCCAGCACGATCAAGTCGGCAGCGAGCCGCGCAGCAGTGTCCAGGATCGCTTCGGCGGGCGGGCCGTAGACCAGGTGCGTGTCAATGGTCAGGCCGAAGTTTTCCAGCCGGGCGGCGGTGGCCTGGAGATAGACGCGCAGATGCACGGCCTGGTCTTCGTAGGCCGCCTGCACACTCGCTGCCATGGCCTGCCCACCGGTCGCATAAGCCACTGGGGTCGGCGCGGCGGCCACCAGTTGCAGGCTTGCACCCGTCGCTTTGGCGACGGCATACGCCTGGTCCAATGCTTCCTCGGCAAAGGCGGAGCCATCCAAGCCGACCACGATTGTACGGTAAAGGGGCGAGGCCGCCGGCGGCGTATCCGACTGGCGCACCAGCAGCAGCGGGGCAGGCGCGGCGTGCAGGAGGGCTTCGGCCACGCTGCCGAACACCCAGCGTGGCACCCCGCTGCGGCCATGCGTGACCATCGCGATCAGGCTGAGGTCGCTGCGCTCTGCCGCATACGCCGCCAGCGCCCGCGCCGGGTCGCCTGCCAAGACGTGACTGTGGACCGGCAGCCCCTCGCCCCGCAGGGTGGCGGTCAGCGCGGTCAGATAGTCGCCGGCGGCTTGTAGCTCGGCCTCGTGGTACGGGTCCAGGTTGACGCTCATCGTGCCGGACCAGTCGGGGCCGATCATTTGCCGCAAGCTGGGCACGACGCGCAGCAGGGTCAGCCGGCCTAGGCCACCGTAGGCCAGTGGCCTGACGTAGGGCAAAATGGCTTCGGCGGCAGCTGAACCATCGAGCGGGACCAGGATTTCTGCTTCCATGACAGGGATCTCCTTCATAAGGATGGGCAAAGCGGGCTATCATAAGTTGTCTAGCTCTATCGTAGCAGCGGCCGGCAACAATGGCGGTAGCAGCGGGTATACATTGGGTGAACAGCCGAGGGCAAGTTGCGGCACACCCGGCAAGATGCGACAAGGTCCACATATCCCATTCGACCCATCTTGGTCGGTCGCCACAAGATGCGCCGTACCCAGCAAGATGCAACGGGCGGTAATTTGTCACCGCTTTTGCTATACTAGGGTCGCGGACGGAGCATAAGGCAGCGGCAGGTAGAAAGGATAGGCGATGCGCTTTCTGATTATTGATGACGACCGCAGTATCGTTGAGGCGGTCACGATTGGGCTGCAATTCCAGTGGCAGGATGCCGAGGTGCAGAGCGCGGGCGACGGCGAACAAGGGCTGGCGTTGTTTGCGCGCTTCAACCCCGATGTCACTTTGCTTGATGTGACGATGCCGCGCCTTAGCGGGTTTGAGGTGATCACGCGCATCCGTGCCGTGTCGGACGCGCCGGTGCTGATGCTGACCGCGCGCGGCGATGAGATGAGCAAAGTGCATGGCCTCGAACTGGGGGCCGATGATTACCTGATCAAGCCGTTCAGCCACCTGGAACTGTTCGCCCGCATCAAAGCGGTGCTACGTCGCAGCGCCCTCCCGGCCCCAGTCGCGGCGCTGCCCAGCTTCCAATCGGGCGATCTCACGGTGAACTTCGACAGCCACGAGGTGACGGTGGCCGGGCAGCCGGTTAAACTCACCTCCACTGAATACAAACTGCTCTACCATTTGGTGCGGAATGCCGGGCGCGTGTTGCCGTTCGCGACGCTCTTGAGTAAAGTGTGGGGTGATGAGTATCGCGGCGATATGGACTATCTGAAGACGTATGTCAGCCGGCTGCGGAAAAAGCTGGGCGACGACGCGGAGAACCCGCGCTACCTGCTGACGGAACGGTCGGTCGGCTACCGCTTTGTCCGCCTGCCGCCCGCCGGATCTACGTCATGACCACGCCGAACGGCTGCTATATGCCCGTCCAGCAACTATTAGCTCTGCACCAAGCGACCCTCGCCATCACCAGCGAACTGGACCTCGACAGCCTGCTGCAACAGATCGTGGACAGCGCACGGGATCTGATCGGCTGCCGCTATGCCGCGCTGGGCGTGTTGGGCGACGACGGGTTTATCGTGCGCTTCCCCACGTCCGGCCTGTCGGCCACTGAGCGCGAGCAATTGGGCGCACCGCCGCGCGGTCATGGCTTGCTAGGGGTGATGTTGCGAGCGGGGCGCAGTCTGCGGATTCCCGCCATCCAACACGATAGTCGGCGCAGTGGCTTCCCGCCGCACCACCCGCCGATGACCAGCCTGCTCGGTGTGCCGATCTGGGTGCAAGGCCGGTTGATGGGCGATCTCTATCTGACCGACAAGATCGACGGCCCGGCGTTCAGCGAAGAAGACGAATGGCTGGTGCAGTTACTGGCGACGCACGCGGCCACCGCGCTCACGAACGCCGCCTTGCACGACCAAGTGCGCCGGGAACAGGCCCGCGCCCAAGCGTTGCTGGAGGTGACTCAGGCCATCAACAGTTCGGTCGAACTGGACGCGGTGATGCAACTGATCCTGCACTCGGCTACACAGTTGCTGGGGGCGGCCGGCGCGGCCGTCTATCTGCTGGACGAGAGCGCAACGGCCATGCCGCGCCAGGAAACGCCGGTGGTGCGCTACGCGGTCGGCTTAAGTGGGCTAGCCGGCGATCACGGGCTGCCGGCCCCGCCCGCCTACAGCATCGCTAAATGGGCGGTCGCCACTGGGCAGCCGCAGCTTATCCCGGATGTTGCGGCGGACCCCACCCTGCTCCTGCCGCGCCTGACAGATGAGCGGACGGTGCGGTCGGTCGTGGCGGTGCCGTTGTGGCGGGGGCACGCCGTGCTGGGAGCGCTAAGTCTGTACTTCGACCGGCTCGGCGCGGTCGATCCCGCCGCTGTGCAACTGCTCACCGCCATCGGCACGCAGGCCACTGTCGCCATCGGCAATGCCCAGCTGTATGAGGCGGCCCGGCAAGGCCGCGCCGCCGCCGAACGCGAAGGGCAGCGCCTGCGCGACTTGGAGCAGATGAAGGACACCTTCCTGTCCACCGCCGCGCACGAGTTACGCACACCGCTGACGACGATTCGGCTGTCGGCGGGCTTGGCGTGCGAACAACTGGAGGCGCTGCTGGCCGCCACCGCCGCTGGAGAACCCGCCCCGTTCGACCGCCGGGTGGTGGACTTGGTGCGCCTATTGGAAGAGAGCAGTCAGCGGATGCAGGCGCTGGTCAACGACCTGCTGGACCTGACCCGTTTGGAACAGGGGCGCACACCGCTCGTTCGCGCCGCAGTGGACCTGCGCGAAGTGGTCGCGGAGGCCGTCGCCGCCACCCGCCCCCTGTTCAGCGCCAAAGAGCAGGTCATCATCCTGCATCTGCCGGAGGCCCAGTACGGCGTGTGGGGCGATCAGCGACGGCTGGAACAGGTACTGATCAACTTGCTGTCGAACGCGCACAAGTATGCGCCCGCGCACTCCGCGGTGGAGATCCGCGGCTACCGCACCGGGGACGAGTGTCGCGTCGCGGTGCGCGACGCAGGGCCAGGCGTGCCGGACGACGAACAGGCGCGCATTTTCGAGCCGTTCTACCGCAGCACGCTGCACCAGCAGGATCGCACCGCCGGCACGGGCCTGGGGTTGCCTATTGCCCGCACCATTGCCGAACTGCACGGCGGGCACCTGTGGGTGGAGCCGGCCCCCGGCGGCGGTAGCCTGTTCATCCTGGCGCTGCCGCTGGCGACCTGATGGCGTGAATAGTTCCTGTTTTGGATCTGTCGTAACGGTGCCGTGGGCGCGGCGGACCCTAGGGCGATCTTAGGGTTGAAAGTAGGCGGAGCCACCCGGCACGGCTGGCTTTCGCCCGATCTCTGGGTTAGCTCAGTGGTCGGGCGAGAGAGATCGCCATAAGGCCCGCCGCGCCGGGTGGCCCTGCCTCCTACACTCCGTTGTCGTAGCGAGCGACCGATTTGCTGGACGAAAGCGTTACGGTTTCATGTGGTTGACAAGCTCTGAGGCTTCTGTTATAATCGGGGGCAAGCAACCGCGCATCGGGGAGTAGCTCAGCTAGGCTAGAGCGCAGCGTTCGGGACGCTGAGGTCGGAGGTTCAAGTCCTCTCTCCCCGACCCTCAAGGCTCACAGCACATCCTGCTGTGGGCTTTTTGCATTGCGGACTGCCGTGCAGCTACACGCGGCCGGGTGGTATAATGGCGTAACCGTCTACGTCGAGTCATCCGTCACCTATCGAGGAGCGTGCCATGTTTCGGGCTACGTCGTTTTTCGTCTTGATCCTGCTGGCGTTGGCGGCCGGCACCCTCAGCTTGGGCGGTGGTCCCCGACCCAGCGTCGGCGGCACGTTGAGCGACGCGCAGACCACCGCCGCGCTGTTGGGCCAGACCACGATCCCCGGCAACGATGCCTATGCGTTGGCCGCCGCCCTGCGCCTCCAGACGGGCACTGCCATCCCCCACGTCGCGCGCACCACGCCGCTCAACCGGCAGCAGGGCGACCGCGATCCGTTTAACCTGGCCCGCTTCAAAGAGAAAGACAACATCCAGATCAGCGCCACGTTGCAACTCGTGACTGACCACGCCTACTGGTATGTGCAAGACGGCTATGATGTCAACCTGAATTATTTGCGGAACTCCGCCCAGAAGTTCGAGGACAACATCTATCCGACGAATCGGCGCTACTTCGGCAGCGAGTGGTCGCCCGGCGTAGACGGCGACACCCATATCACGATCCTGACGGCCAATATTCCCGGTGTGGGCGGTTACTTTTCCTCCGCCGACGAATATGTGCGGGCGCTGAACCAATACAGCAACGAACGCGAGATGATCTATATCGCCACTAAGCCGGAGAACCTGAGCGGCTCCGGCAATTTCTATGAGGGCGTGCTGGCGCACGAGTTCCAGCACATGATCCACTGGAATATGCAGCGCAACCGCGATATTTGGGTAGACGAAGGCTGCTCGGAAACGGCGATGGCGCTCAACAACTACGATGTGGGCGGCAGCGACACCGCGTTTCGCAACAAGCCCGACATTCAACTGACCAGTTGGAGCGACACGCCCGACCCGGTGCATTACGGCGCGGCCTATCTGTTCACGCGCTACCTCATGGCCCACTACGGCGGGGCCGATTACCTGAAGTCGCTGCTGGCCTCGCCCGGCACGGGGGTTATTGCGGTGAACGCGGCGCTGAAACGCCAGGGCAGCAGCCTGACCTTTGACGACGCATTCCGCGATTGGACGCTGGCGAACTACATCAACGACGCGGCGGTGGGCGGTGGGCGTTATGCCTATGACGCACTCTCTGGACGGGTCAGCACCGACAAGCGTGTGATCCGCTATCCGGCCACCGTGACCGGCGATGTGCATCAGTACGGCACCGATTATATCTCGCTGGAACGCGGCGGCGGCGATACGGTCATCCAGTTTCAGGGCGCAGCCACGGCCCCGTTGATGCCCATGCAGGCCCATTCCGGCAAGCACGTTTGGTACAGCAACCGCCGTGATGCCGCCGACATGACGCTGACCCGCCCGTTCGATTTCCGCAGCCTGAGCCAC
The DNA here is from genome assembly GCA_030853735.1 of Chloroflexota bacterium. Classification (GTDB taxonomy): domain Bacteria; phylum Chloroflexota; class Chloroflexia; order QHBQ01; family JAICKM01; genus JAICKM01. Next base: position 8,540 of record JALYUO010000612.1, on the reverse strand, counting down.
GCCACGCTTGACTTTTGGACTTGGTATACCATCGAAGGCGATTTCGATTACGGCTATCTCGAAGTTTCCACCGACGGCGGCACCACCTGGACGACGCAGAAGACCGCCCACACCACCGACACCAACCCCAACGGGGCGAACTACGGTCACGGCTATAGCGGCCCTAGTGGGCATGACTCCAAAAGCACCGCCCCGCCGGTCTGGGTGCATGAGCAGGCTGATCTGTCGGCCTATGCGGGCAAGCAGGTGCTGGTGCGCTTCCAATACCTCACCGACGAGGGCTTCAACGTGCCCGGCTGGGCGCTCGACGACCTCCGCGTGCCCGAACTGGGCTATCGCAGCGATGCCGAGAGCGATGACGGCGGCTGGCAGGCGGCGGGCTGGGTGCGCGTCGCCAATCTGGTGCCGCAGGGCTGGGCCGTCACGGCGCTCGAATACGGCACTGGCCCGCACGATGTCACGATCCAGACCCTGACCGTGGACGCGCAAGGCCACGGCAGCCTGACCGTGCCGGCGCTGGGTAGCACGGTGCGCCAAGTCGTGCTGGTCATCTCCGCCCTGGCTCCGACGACCACCGAGCAGGCCGGCTACCGCGTGCAGTTGCAGCGCACGCGCTGAGTGGGCACGGCGGTGGCCGGCAAGCGCACTCTGCACCACCGCTAGGGCGGAATCAAGCAACCCAGTGTGTGTAGTCACGCACGGCTGTGCGCCGTACTCGTTGGAGATGGCCCAACCGGTTGCATGATCCCGCACTTGCTTCCCCACTGGTGGTATAATAAGATCAGCGCAATGCTGTCTTGCCTAGCAAAGGAGCCAAGCCCATGACCTCTACGATCATTCCCGCCGAACCCACGGGCGCGGTCAACATTCCCGACTTCACTGAGATGTTGCCGGATTATCAAGAGCGGCGGCTGCGGGCAATGTGGCCCGACATTCCGGCGGCCTACCAAGCGCAACTGCTGGCGGCGGCGCAGCGCCTGCCCTCCCACGACCCAGAATTAATCGCGGTAGCCCATGAAGCCGAACGCCAGGGGCAGATTGTGCGAAACCAGCCGGCCATCCAGCTCATGGAGAGTTGGCTGGCGGAAGATGATCCGGCTGTGATTCAGGAGCAGCAGGAGACACTAAAAGCTTTGGTGAAAGCTATGCCTGATGACTTCCCACCCTATGATGAGTTGTTTCCATGAGTCGGATAGTGGTACTGGATACGGGTCCAGTTGGCTTGATTACAAATCCTAATCCTACACCAGTCGCAGAGGAATGTGTGGCTTGGTTTAATCATGTGTTAGCCGGCGGCGACACCGTGGTACTCCCAGAAATTGCTGACTACGAGGTGCGCCGGGAGTTACTGCGGGCCGGCAAACTGCGCGGAGTTCGGGAGTTAGATCGTCTGCAAGAGCGCGTCCTTTATCTGCCACTCACCACCGCTGCAATGCGGAAAGCTGCCCACTTGTGGGCAGTGATACGGCAGCAGGGTCACGTCACCGCCGATCCGCACGCGCTGGACGGCGATGTGATCTTGGCGGCGCAAGCCGCGTTGTTGGGCGACCCGGATGTGCCGGTGGTGATTGCCACCGGCAACGTCAAGCACCTGATCCTCTTTGGCGACGCACGGTTGTGGCACGATGTGTAACTTTGCACTGGGGCTGATCGCAACCCGTTGCACACGGCTATGAGCATCCATTTCACGCAACCAGTGGTGGTATAATAGGATCAGCACAATGCTGTCGTTGCCTTAGCAAAGGAGCCAACCCCATGACCTCTACAATTAGCCCCGCCGAACACGCGGTTGCGGACAACCCTCCCGATTTTGACGGGCTGTTGCCGGATTATCAGGCGCGCCGCTTGCACGAAATATGGCTCGACATTCCGGCAGCGTACCAAGCGCAACTGCTGGCGGCGACAGATCGGTTGCCCCCCTTCGACCCAGAGCTAATCGCCGTGGCCCACGAAGCCGAACGCCAGGGGCAGATCGTGCGAAACCAACCGGCCATTCAGCTCATGGAGAGTTGGCTGGCGGAAGATGATCCGGCTGTGATTCAGGAGCAGCAGGAGACCTGGGCGTTGCTTAAAGAGGATCTGGAGATATACCCACTGTCTTTGCGTGAGTGGACCCCATGAGTCGTATCGTAGTTCTGGATAGCACCCCGCTAGGCTTACTTGCTAATCCGCATGGTGGCCTAGAGAACACGCGCTGCGGCGCATGGTTTGTTCGCTTGAAAGCCATGGGTGACACCGTTATCATCCCAGAGATTGCTGATTATGAAGTGCGCCGGGAGCTGAAACGTATCGGTGCTACAGCCGGCTTACTGCGATTGGACGCTCTGCAAAATCAAGCGACATACGTTGCGCTTACCACCGCCGTGATGCGGAAAGCTGCCGACTTGTGGGCGGCAGTGCGGCAGCGCGGCCGTGTCACCGCCGATCCGCACGCGCTGGACGGCGATGTGATCCTGGCGGCGCAAGCCGCGTTGTTGGGCGACCCCGATGTGCCGGTGGTGATCGCCACCGGCAACGTCAAGCACCTGATCCTCTTTGGCGATGCACGGTTGTGGCACGATGTGTAACTTTGCACGTAGTATGCACCTATGAACATCCACTTCACCCAACCATTGGGCCTGATCCTGTTGCTGGTGCTGCCGCTGACCATCTGGGCGGCGCGGGGCAGCTTGGCCGCATTGCCACGGGCGCGGCGGCGCTGGAGCCTGGGCTTCCGCGTAGCCTTGCTGACGCTGCTGGTGCTGGCGGTGAGTGGGATGCAGTGGGTGCAGGCGGCGGATAACCTCGCCGTGGTCTTTTTGCTCGACCGCTCGGACAGTGTGCCCGCCGTGCAGCAAAGCGCCGGGGTGGACTTTGTCCGCAGCGCGCTGGGCACGATGGGCCGCCGCGATGCCGCCGCCGTGGTCGCGTTCGGCGCGGATGCGGTGGTGGACCGGCCGCTCAGTGCGGATCACACGCTGCCGGAGGTTGCCAGCAAACCCGCGCCGGGGTTCAGCAATGTGGCCGAGGCGATCCGCCTGGGCACGGCCTTGTTGCCGCCCGACGCGCAGGGCCGGCTGGTGTTGCTGTCGGACGGCAACGAGAACCTGGACAGCGCCGAAAGCGCGGCGCGTCTAGCGGCGGCGCGTGACGTGCGTCTGGACGTGTTGCCGCTGACCCTGCCACCGGGCCGTGAGGTGCTGATTGACAGCCTGACTGCGCCTACCGGCAGCCGCGAGGGCGAACGCTTCGACTTGCGCGTGACGATCCGCAGCACAGGGGCGATCAGCGCGACCCTACGCCTGTTAGCCGACGGCCAGTTGCTGGGCCAGAGCGAGGTGCGCCTGAGCGCGGGCGATAATACCTTTGTGCAGCCGGTGAGCGGTGCGGGCAAGGGCTTCCATAGCTACGGGGCCGAGATTGTGCCGCCGGCGGGGACGGACACGCGCCTGGAGAACAACCGTTATAGCGCCTACAGCTTTGTCACCGGCAAGCCGCGGGTGCTGCTGGTGGAGGGGCACGCCGGCGAAGCCCCGCCCTTGCAGACCGCGTTGAACGCCGCCGGGGTGGATACGGCAGTGACGGCTCCCGCCGCGATCCCGTTGGATCTGGCCCAACTCTCGTCCTACGAAGCGGTGGTGCTGATTGATGTGCCGCTGCCCGCGCTGCCCAAAGGCGCGCAACCGGCGCTGCAAACGTATGTGCGCGACCTGGGGCGCGGCCTGATCGTGGTGGGCGGCGAGGAGAGCTATGGCGCAGGCGGCTATTCACGCAGCGTGCTCGAAACGATGCTGCCGGTGACGATGGACCTGCCCTCGCAGCTCGAGATCCCCGCTGTGGCAATGGCCCTGGTGATTGACCGCTCCGGCAGTATGGCGGCATCGCAGGGCGGCGGCGGCGGTGCGGCCAGCTTGCCCAAGATCGAACTCGCCAAAGAGGCGGCTTTCCAGGCGGTGGATCAGCTGAACACGCGCGACTCGGTGGCCGTGATCACTTTTGACAGCGCTGCCGACACCGTGGTGCCCCTGCAACGGCTAGGCGATCCCAACGCACTGCGCGACAAACTTGCCACCATTGGACCGGGCGGCGGCACCTACATCTACGCCGGCTTGGCGGCGGCGGTGGATGCTCTGGAGAAGAGCAACGCGCGCGGCAAGCATATCGTGCTGCTGACTGATGGGCAATCGGAGGGTGGCGATTACGCCGGGCTGATCAAGCGCATGGATGCCGCCAAGATCACGCTCTCCACCGTCGGCTTGGGGTCAGACGTGGACGCAGGCTTGCTGGGATCGCTGGCGAGCCAGGGCGGTGGGGCGTTCTACAACACGCTGGACGCGGGTAGCTTGCCGGCCATTTTCGCGCACGAAAGCCATCTGGCCTCGCGTTCCTACCTGATCGAACACGCCTTCACGCCCAAGCGCACCGCACCTAGCCCGATCCTCGAAGGGATCAGCGATGTGCCGGTCTTGCGCGGCTATGTCGGCACCACGGTGCGGCCCGCCGCCGTGCAGGCGCTGGTGTCGGACAGCGGCGATCCGATCTTGGCCCATTGGCAATACGGCCTGGGCCGGGTGGCCGCCTGGACCTCGGACGCGAAAGGCCGCTGGGCCAGCGATTGGGTCAGCTGGTCGGGCTTCCCGACCTTCTGGGGCGCGGCGGCGCGCTGGGCGATGGGCACCGACAACGGCGGCGGCTTGCAGGCGCGGGTGGATCTGCATGACAACCGCGCCAATGTCAGCCTGGATGCGCTATCCGGCAGCAACGACCCGATCAACGGGCTGCACCCGTTGGCAATCGTGGTGCCGCCGAGCGGCGATCCGGCGGCGGTCAGCCAAACGCTGACGCTGCGCCAGACCGCGCCCGGCCACTATGAGGCCGGCTTCCCGGTGACAGGTGAGGGAGCCTACTTGGTGCGGGTGCAAAGCGGCGCGGCTGCCGGCCCGAACGCCACGCCTGGTCCCGGTGGCGCGGCCGGCGGCGGGCAAACGGTGGGCCTCGTGGTGCCCTATTCGCCCGAATACCGTGCTCTGCCCGGCAACAACGGCCTGCTGGGTCGCCTGACCGCCACCACCGGCGGGCGCATCCTCACTGCTGCGCCCAGCGATGCCGCCGCCGTGTTCCGCCACGACCTGCCGCCGGTGCCGCGCACTACCGACTTGTGGCCCTGGCTGCTGCTGGTTGCGCTCCTATTGCTGCCGCTTGACATCGGGGCACGGCGCATCATGCTTGGTTGGCGCGATCTGCCGCGCTTCTGGGCCGAACTGCGTGGTCGCCTGACCCCCACTGCTCCGCCGCTGATCACCGACACTGGGGCTGCCGCGCTCGCCCCGCTGTTCGCTGCCCGCCGCCGCGCCGACAGCCGCCTGCACCGTCCCGCGCCGCCGGGGGAGATTGCTGCCCAGTTAGGTGCGTTGGACGACCTCTCCCCTAACCCCTCTCTTAAAGGGAGAGGGGAACCGACAGCGCAGGGTACTAGACTCCCTCTCCCCCTTCAGGGGAGGGGGTTGGGGGGAGAGGTCGGCGTGCAACTCAGCGGCCGGCAGGTAGATCGCCCAACTGCCACCCCGGACCCCGCCCTGCCAAACGCAGGGGAGCCTGCATCGCCGACCGGCAACCTCGCCGCCGACATCCTGCGTCGCCGGCGGGAGCGCGAGGGATAGGCTCTGCCGAACCTACGTCCGCCGCGTCCGTTGGGGCTTGGACGGCGGAGGATAAACCGGCGCATCCGCAGCAAGCAGCGCATCTACAGCCTCCGGTTCCTCTGCCACGGGCGCAGCAAGCAGCGCTGCTACATCTGCTGGTTGCCCGCCCACGGGCGCAGCACGCAGCGCGTCTACAGTCTCGGTTCCCGTCTCCAATTCCGCAATCCGCAATCCGCATTCCGCAATCGGCGGCGGGTCGGGTTTGAGCAGGAGGGTGCTGAGAGGGGGCAGGGTGAGGCAAAGGGCGTAGCCGGTGGCGGCCCAGGCTTGCGGTTGCGCCGCTACGCCGCCTAGATTGCCCAGGTTGCTGCCCCAGTAGGCGGCGGCATCGCTGTTCAGGATCTCGCGGTAGAAGCCGCCGTGCGGCACCGGGATGCAGTAGTTGTAGCGCGGCTGCGGCGTAAAGTTGCAGACGACCACGATACAGTCGGTCGGCTCTTTGGCGCGGCGCACAAAAGCGATCACGCTGTTCTCGCTGTCGTTGGCCGACAGCCAGCCGAAGCCCGCCCAACTGTCGTCTACCTGCCACAGCGCCGGTTCGCTTTGATAGAGGTGCAGCAGATCGTGCATATAGTGGTGCAGGCCACGATGCGACTCGTGCGCCAGTTCGTACCAGTCCAGCGCCCGCGCTTCATTCCACTCCTGGCGCTGGCCCAGGTCGCCGCCCATGAACAGCAGCTTTTTGCCGGGGTGGGTAAACATATAGCCGAACAGGGCGCGCAGATTGGCAAACTGCTGCCGGCCGTCGCCGGGCATCTTGGTCAGCAACGACTTTTTGAGATGGACCACCTCATCGTGCGACAGGGGCAGCAGGTAATGTTCGTTGAAGGCGTACATCAGCGAAAAGGTGATCAAGTTGTGGTGGAAACGGCGATGGATGGGGTCGAAGGCCATGTAGTCGAGCATATCGTGCATCCATCCCATGTCCCACTTGAAGTCGAAGCCCAGGCCACCGAGAAAGGTGGGTCGCGTGACCATCGGCCAGTCGGTCGAGTCTTCGGCCATCGTCAACACGTCGGGGTGTTCGCCATGCACCAGTTCGTTGAAGCGTTTGAGAAAATCAATCGCCTCCAGGTTTTCGCGCCCGCCGTAGCGATTCGGCACCCAGCCCCCCGGCTGGCGCGAAAAATCGAGGTAGAGCAGCGAGGCTACCGCATCTACGCGCAGGCCGTCAATGTGGTATTTGTCGAGCCAGAACAGCGCGTTGGATAGTAGGAAGTTGCGGACCTCATTGCGCCCGAAGTTGAAGACCAGCGTGCCCCAGTCGGGCTGTTCACCCAGGCGCGGGTCGGCGTGTTCGTAGAGATGAGTGCCGTCAAAGTAGTTGAGGCCGTGGATATCTTTGGGGAAGTGGGCCGGCACCCAATCGAGCAGCACGCCGATGCCTGCTTGGTGGCACTGGTCCACTAAGTACATGAAATCTTTGGGCGCGCCGTAACGACTGGTCACGGCATAGTAGCCCACGGTCTGGTAGCCCCATGAGCCGTCGAAGGGATGTTCGGAGATGGGCAAGATTTCGATGTGTGTATAGCCCATGCCCTTGACATAATCCACGAGTTGACGGGCCAGTTCGCGGTAGGTGAGCGGGCGGTCTTGGGGGTCGGCCTTGCGTTGCCAGGAGCCGAGATGCACTTCGTAGATCGAGATTGGTTGCGCGACTGGGGCGGTTGCACCGCGCGCCGCCAGCCAGTCGCCGTCGCCCCAGGTGTAGCCCGTCAAGTCGGCCACCACCGAGGCCGTTTGTGGGCGCACTTCGCCGTAGAAGCCGTAGGGGTCGGCTTTGTCGGCCTGATAGCCGCCATAGCGTGACAGCACGCTGTATTTGTAGGCTTCCCCTGCGCCCAGGCCGGGAATAAACAGTTCCCAAATGCCCTGCGCCGGGTGCAAGCGCATCGGATACACGCGCTCATCCCAACTGTTGAAGCTGCCGATAACGCTGACGCGCTGCGCGTTGGGTGCCCAGACGGCGAAATGCACCCCGCGCACGCCGTCCACCTCGCGCAGGTGCGCGCCCAACTTTTCGTAGGTGCGGAAATGCGTGCCTTCGCCGATGAGATACAGATCGAACGGGGTGAGCAGGGGGCTAAAGCGGTAGGGATCGACCAAATCTTGCTCCCGTCCGGTGGCAGCGGTGGCCCGTAATCCATAGGCTACCGGCTCACCACCGGGGATGAGCGCCTCGAACAGGCCGACGGGATGAATGTGCTGGGCTTCGTATAGCGCCTCCGCAGGGCCGACGATCTGGAGCCGCGTGGCCCACGGCAGGAAGGCGCGCACCGCCAACATGGGGCCGCCGGCGGTCTCTACGGGGTGCGGCCCTAGCACGGCAAACGGATCGTCGTGACGGCCTTCGACGAGTGCCTGGATCAGGGCCGGGGTGAGTGGTTCAGGCATCGGGCGCTCCTTCGCCGGTCCGCTTGGTTGGTCTGTTGGGAACTTTTGCCGCCTCGGTACGGTCTATGCAGTAGACCTGTTATCCCCGCTCTCTACAGCATGGATCGTACCGAGACCGGGTTGTTTGCGAAAGGACACATCCTGAATGTACACACGCTTTAGCACTCTGCTGCCACTGCTGGCCGGCACGTTCTTGCTGACCGGCTGTGGATCTCCCGATAGCGCCGCCACCTTCACGCCCAGTAGCCCCGTTACTGCGGTGAAGGTCGCCGCGACCCCGCCACAACTTACCGCGCCTGGGGCCGTTGCGACCCCGCCGCAAGTTGTCGTGCCGAAGGTCGCCGCGACCCCGCCGCCACCCGTGTCGCCCACCGCAGTCAGGGTGCCGACCACTGTGCCCCTGGCTACCGCCGGCAAGGGCGGCCAAGACACTGCGGCGGGGGCCATCCCCGCCGCAGCCGCGAC
>JALYUO010000610.1 GCA_030853735.1 Chloroflexota bacterium | reverse complement strand
CCTTACAGCAGCAGCGGCGCGCGGCCCGGCAGGCGCTCTATGAGGACGTCCGGGTGCGCCGCGCCGCCGGGCAATCGATCCGCCAGATTGCCACGGCGCTCGGTATCGGGGAGCGCACCGTCCAACGCTTCTTAGACGCCGGGCACTTTCCCGAACGGCGGCCACGGGCCCGCTCGGTAAGCCCAGGCTCGATCCGTACAAAGCGTATCTGCGGGATCGCTGGGCGGCCGGGTGCCACAACCGCGCCCGCTTGTGGCGCGAAGTACACGAGCGGGGTTACAGCGGCAGCTATGGCAGGGTGTATGAGTATCTGAGCGAGTTGGAGCAGGCACCCAACGGGCTGCCGGGAAAGGCGCGGGGCCGCGCCCGGCCCCCCAAAGTGCGCCTGCGGGAGTGGCGCCAGCAGTTGAACCGCCCGGCGAGCGAGTTGAGCGCGGAGGAAACCAAGCAAATAGCCCAGGTCTGTGAGCACATTCCGGTGTTGCAGACGGTCTATGACCTGGTCCAGCAGTTTGGGCGCTTGATCCGCGAACAGGAGCGCAACAAATTGGATAGTTGGCTGACCGCCGCGTTGGGGGCGGGAGTGGCGGAACTGGCGCGGTTCGCGCAGGGACTGCAGCAGGATTACGCGGCGGTGGCGGCGGCGGTCGAACTGCCGTGGAGTAACGGGCGGCTGGAAGGGCACGTGAATCGGCTGAAGGCCATCAAGCGCAGTATGTATGGGCGGGCCAAATTCGACTTGCTCCGCAAGCGCGTGCTCTGCGCCACCTAACCCTCCGCAGCGTCACCAAAAGTGGGGGAGAACCCACTTGGCCGCGCACCCCGCTGGGATCGGCGGTGGTCATGTTCGCTGAATTGTCAAGCAGGAGCAGCACATCCAGGTTGGCCCCGCCGGCGGCGGGGGTCGTCTGAGGTAGGGGTTGGTGCGCGCCGCCGCCGGCAGGCGCAGCCGTTACGCTAGCTGCACGGCCCGCCACAGCGTTCGCCAGCAAGATAAGCGCGAACAGCGCACTCCAGCGCCAAGCCGGCAGTGAGCGCCTAGCGCCCCCAGCGCTAGACATACGTGGAACCTTCCATTCGTTAAGCTGCATCATCGGTTATTATGTCCCTATCGCCAAGCGCTCAATTAACTCCGCTGGAAAGCGTTTCACCCGGCTAGGCAAGTCACGCATATCGCGTTGGGTGCGCTGGTAATCATAGGCCACGCGGCGGAACTCAATCGTATCTGCCGCTACATCCAGGATCGCGTAGGCGGCGCGGTTATCGTGGTCGCGCGGCTGGCCTACGCTGCCGGGATTGATGATCACCGGAAGCGGTCCCAACTCGCACGGCGGGGCGTTAAAGGCGATGGGCACTTGGGTGAACGCGCCGCTATACGGCTGCCCAGCGGCGGGTTCCGCTTCGTGGGCGCGCAAAAAGGTGGGCCGGTGGGTTTGCCCCAGCAGCAAACGACGGGGTGGGTACGGCGGCTCCGGGTAGTAGACATGATACAACTGCCACAGCCGCTTAAACTCGCTCTCGCCGGTCCATTCGCCCACTTGATTGGTCTGCGCCAAAAAGTTGAGATAGCCGTGTAGTGCTTGGCCCAGCGTGCCGTGTACGAGTGCATAGGTCTGCCCGGCGACCACCACGCCACAGGGTAGACGCAGGCAGCGTTCGGTGAAGAAGGTGGTCGCCCAGGCGGCAATATCGCGGTTTTCGGCTTGGGCCAGCAGTTGGCGATTGATCTCCAAGGCGACCTGGGCATCGGGCAGCCAGCCTTGCAGAGGAAAATCGCCCACCAGCGCCGCGTCGTGGTTGCCCAAAATCCAAATGGTCGGCTGGATCTCATCGCGCAGTAGCCGCAGGCACTCACCGGGGTGGGGGCCGTAACCCACTACATCGCCCAGGCACCAACACCCATCCACTGGACCAGCATCGTCCAGCACGCTCTGTAAGGCATATATATTGGCGTGGATATCAGAAAGTATTAAATAGCGATTTGCCATAATCTCCACTCACTTTTGCGCGTAAAAGATACCTACGTAAAAGATACCTATCTGGTAGCGCCCGCAACGGGGCTAGGCACTGCTCAACCAAACAAGCCGCGCTTACGGCGGACAGGCGCATTCACGGTCCGCTTCCAGGCCAGCAAGGCGGGATCGTTGGGGTCTAACTGTAAGCCTTCCTCCACGAGCGGCCGACATTCTAGATAGCGTTTTTTGTTTAATAGCGGCGGGATTTCTTCCTTCAAGACATGGATGCGTTTGATCTTCGGGCGCGCTGCACCTTCCCACTGGCGTGCTAGGTTCACAATCTGCTCAACCCGCTTATGCAACTTGGCAACATCATCCAAAATCTTTTCCGCCGGGCGGCTTTCGGCCGGCGGTTTGATATCGCTGCGGTTTTCGGTCGCTGGTTCGGCATCGCTGCGGCTTTCGGCCGCCGGGTTGGTATCGGTGGCGGCCAGCAAGCCTTCGCCGGCCGCGATGATCTTCACAGCCTGATCGATTTGCGCTTCTAAGGGGCGGCGTTCCTGATCTTCCAGATCCTTCCACTGGGCATCAAGTTCGCGCACCCGCCGCGTGATTTGCTCGGCCCAGGCTTTGACCGCGACAATGTTCGCTGCTCGTTTCCGGCCGACTTCCAGCAGCTGATCGGTGTTGCCGATCATATCAATGGTCGTGTTGGCGTGACTGTTCTGCCACAGCCGGATCTTGGCGAAGCGATCCGGCTGTGCTGTCGGCGATTTATCGCCGGCGTTAGGGCGCAACCCGTCATTAGCCTCGCTCGCGCGTTGGGCCTCCCTGAATTGCTCAACCGCATCACCGATCTGGTCGGGGTGGTCGCGTAGCGCGTCGCTGATCGCCCCCACTGCCTGATTGATCGTGTCCCAGTAGGTCTGTTCGGCCTGCAACCGGGTTTCCAGCCGGGTAATAGCGCCCAAGCTGCTCAACTGCCCTACGCCACGGCACAGCGTTCGTACATCCTCTAGGCTCACCTCGGCGGCGCGAAAGTCGCCATCGTCTTCCCGTACCGCTTCAGCAAGCAGCCGCTCCGTCTCATCGAGTTTGCCGGTCAATTGTTGTAGCGTGCGTTGATACTTGAGCATATTTTGCCACGCTGCGTCTATATCTCGCAGCACGGGATCTTTGTCCCGCGCCGGTGAGTCTTTGCGGCTGGCATCCACCGCGCGCAAGCTGTTTAACGCCTCGGCAAGTTGATCCACCTCGGCGCGTAGGCTCTCGATGGTGCGGGCTTGCAGCTTTTTCGTGTTGCTGAAGGTGGCTTGTAGCTCCGCTTCATCAGCCAGTAAATCCGTGCGGTAGCTGTCTAGTGTTTGCCGCAACCCCAGCATCCGCTCATCCACCTTCTTCTTGACATTCTTGGCGAGATTCGACTGGGGAGCTGCCGTGACCAGCAACAGGATCAGCGCATATTTTTCCAGCAGCGGGGCGAGGTTCTGGTTCGCGCGGCGCTCCAGTTCGTCGGTCTCGTGCTTCAAGCGGGTGATGCCGCGCTCGGCCAGGGTTTGCCGCAGGCGGGCGAGATCGGGCGCGTACTCCGCGTAGTCTTGCACCGCGTTGTTGAGCGCCTCGATGGCCGCCCGGTACTGCTGGGCGCGGTCGTGTTCTAGGGCTTCTTGGACCAGCGCATTGACTTCTTGCGCCTGTTCAATGCTATGCCCATGATCGCTGCGTTTGCTGCCCGGTACGCGCCGGGCGTAGTCGTAACCTTGCGCCAGGACCGCGCCGGCATCTGCTTGTTGTTCCATTTGGCGGCGGGCGGCCAAGATCACCAATATGACGGCGCGCTCCAGCAACTCCGAGTCGCTCGCCCAGCCGTGTTCGGCCAGCGCCTCCGCAACCACCTGTAGCGCGTCGGCGGGTCGGTCTTCCTTCAACTGATCGGCCCAACTTTGCACCACCCGGCGGCGGGCGGTTTTCACTTCCTCTTGCAGCGCCGCGTTCAGCGGTTCCACTTTGCCCAGCGCGATCCAATTGTCGCGGGCGGTCTGCCAGTTGATGTCAGGCTGGGTGCCCAAGGCGGCCAGTCGCTCATTTTGTTGCGCCTGCACCCGATGCCAGGGTAGGAGAATCCGCTCACTCAGGCGATAATCATCCAACAGCTCAAACTCTGTCAGAAAATCCACGAGGTGTTTAGCTTCGGTTAGTTGGTCAAAGCGCAATTGGGTGTGTTCGGGATTGGTGCTGCGCTCGGTCGGCGCAAGTTCCCGTTGAATCTTCGCGATCCGCTTCTCGGCAGCATCGCGGTAGATGAGTCGCGTATCGTCCCAGGCTGTGCGAAGGGGGAGATAGAGATTGCGCGCCGCTTCCTGCTCCTGTAGCGTGCGAATCATGTCTTCCATGTCCCGTAAATCGTCGGTACCGCCGACCTTTTTCGCTTTAGTAACCCAGCGATCCCAAAGCGGTTGCTTCCCCAGTTGCTCTTTGAGCATCGTTACTTGGGCTTGCCCTTCAGCGCGGCGCGCACTTGCGCCATGCGTCAGCACCTGGTTAAACTGGGCTTGGGCTGCTAGTCCGTCACCAAGATCGAGCAAGCGCATCCCTTCCAGATAGGCGTGTTCCGTCTCCAGTGTCGTTTTCAACTCGGTAGCCCTGCTGCGAAGCGCGGCGGGCACACCGGCTCCGGTGAGTACCTTGTTCAGCAGATCGGCAATCGCACTGTAATTGGTGGTCACGGCCCCGCTCGCCAATAGCTGCTCGGCGGTCGCCAACTGATCGCTGGGACCCCGCGCGCCGGCCACCGTGGCGCGCAAGCTGTTGACCTCCTGGTTGGCATCTTCCGCCGCGATGCCGCCTAGCAGCTCGTCGGCGCGGGCATACTCGCGCTGCTCTATCGCTTGACGAATCTCGGCTAACTGCTGGGCCAAATGCTGGGCGTGGCTTTGCCGCTGGTCCAAGCTATCGGCAACCGCGCTGATCTGCTGCGTTAGCGCGGCGCGATTGACGTGATTAGCTGGCCCTTTGAGCAGCAGCAGCACACGGGCTTCGTCAATCTTGCCCTCAGCTTCCGCGAAGTGGGCCTGCTTGATACGCCGTTCCGCATCTAGCAAGATGCTACCGACTTGCTGATCGATCTGCCGGCCCCACGCGGCTTCGGCCCGCGCCAAATCGTCGGCCAGTTGAGGCAGATCACGATAGATACCCTGCACCCCTTGCAATTGGGTAAAAGCGGCGGCAGGATCGCTGCTCAGGAGGAGTAACGCCGCCTCACGGCTCTGCTCGGCCCGCTTGTAGCTTTCCACGGTGCTTTGATACTCGCGCTGTAACCGCTCCAAATCCTCGCGCATATCCCCAGGCATCTCGGTAAGTTTGGTGAGCGCATCGTCAATTTCGTACAAGGCAGCTGCAGGTTGGGCAGGCATCAAGCTGCGGGCGCGTTCGCGTTTCTCCTCACCTTTGCGACGGCAAAACTCAATGTATTTGTAGCGTACATCCGCTAAGGCACGCTCAATAGGCATTCGGATCATTGTGTTCGTCTGTGCGTTTGCTACCTCAACTTCGGTAATCCCTTCCTTTAGCAACTGTTCCCACTCAGTAATCACCTGAGACAGTTTTTCGGCTGCGTGCAAGGTATTGATCTGACCTATGCGATCTTGGATTTGGGCGCGATGATGCTCGGCAGCAACTAGCAGTGTTTCAAGTTCTGCGTCCCCTTCGTTGGTTTTAAGTAAACTCCGCGCTTCGGCGATTTGGTCTTCCAACGTCGTTAGTTTATTTGGAAGATTAACAAGCCGCCGTTTAAGATCCCCTAGTTGCGATGCTTTGCTGTTGAGAAGCGTTTGACTCTCTAGCTCACGCAGACGTGTGGCGGCTTGGTCGTGTTCCGTCTTGAACACCACCTGTGCGTTTTCGGTCAGGCTGAGTATTTCCTGTAGTTGGCGGCGGGCTTCGGCGCGTTGCCCAAGATTGACCGCCTCGTTAGCAGCGGCGAACAGGCGGGTGATCTGGGCGCGCTGCTCCTGTTCGCTGAGGGCGCTCGGCACCTCGGCGGCGATGGTGACCGGCACGGTGAGGGGCGCAACCGGCGGCGTAGGCGCGACGACTTCTACGACTTCTACGACCGGCAGCGCGGGCGGCGGGGTTGGGGTTGCAGCGGGTCGCGCCTCAGCCGGCAGCCCCGCTATCCAGCGGGCGACGACCGTAGGGGGTTCCCCTGGTAGGCCGCCATCTTTCCAGCTACTGAGCGCCTTGTGGATATTTAACAGATCGTCTTTTTCCGCTGCCCGCGTGCTGTCGTTGCCAATGGCTGTAATCTGGCGGGCCAAGTCGCGGCGTAAGCGTAGGGCTTCTTCGTTCGTCATACTCGTGGTTCGTCCTTTGCCGTCTAGCGGCCGTTTGGTCCCTTTGTAGGAGTTGGAGTCACTGTAGTTACAGTTGTACTCTTGACCCAGCCGGATCTCTCAGTATCAGCACCATTTCCAGAGGAAATGGTGACTCTGTACCACTCTATGTTTTTGGCATCTTTCTTAACTTCATAAACTCCCAGAATAGTTGGATTATTGAGCGTTGCTAGTATACTCGTAGGGTCCGTAGCTCCAACACTGCCCCGAATGTAAGCAACAGACTTGATCTGTACGAAGAATAATGGTGTTGGGCTGACTGTAACACTCAGCGTAGCTGTGAGTGGCGTTTCTGTCACCGTGACGCTTAGACTAGTGGCAATGGTGGCGATGGGTTCGGTAGGTGAAATGGACATGACAGTGGGAGTAACGGGCGTGGCGGTACTCGGCACCAGCGTATCGGTCGCGGCAGCCGTGGCAAGAGCAACGGTTGTGGGCGGCGTTACCTCTGTAGTCAGCGTCAAGGTGGGGGTGATCGGCGGCGCTACGACCGGCAGGGTCGCGGCCGCAACTACAGCCGTCAGGGGGGGCGTCCCCCCGCCCGGCGTAAAGATAGCCCAGCCCGCGAGTAGCCCCACCCCCAGCAGTAGCACGGCGGCCAGGACCGCACCGGCCCGGAGCAGCGCCGGCGGGGGCTGCTTGGTAAGCTCCTTTTGCCACTGCGCCCGCAAACCCGGCAAGGTGGGGTCATCAGGAGTCAGCAGGATAACCCGGTCTAGCAGCGCCACCGCCTTGCCCCAGCGGTGCGCGTCGGCCATTTGCCGTGCCTCTTGGCGCAAACTGGCGATCTGATCGATGCCGTGCGCCCAGGTATCGAGCGGTACCTGATACTGCGCCGGCATGAGGGCGCGCATCTGGTGGATCGTGGCATCGGCGGCTACTAATTCACCCTTGCGCCGCGCCTGCACCTGCGTGGCGCTTAGTTCGGTGAACGGCTTCTGGTGATCCAGCGCAGTTTGCAAATCGGCGCGTAAGCGGGCCGCATGGAGGTTGTCGGGGTAGTCGAGGGGGCGGCTTCGGCCGCTCGGCAGAGCGCTACGTGCCAGTTGCGCCAAGCCACTTGCTTGTGGGGTCAGCGCACCCATATCCGTTTGCAACTGCCGCTCAACCTGCGCCAAATACTCCCGATCCGAATCGGCCAGTTCGATCAATTGGTCGGCTTTGTCCACCCAACTGCGCTCCGAGCGCGTGCCGGGGGATGCATGCGCGATCAGCCGGCGCGCCTCCGCCGGGTCGCCGGCGGCCAGGGCGCGCAGCGCACGGATCAGAATCCGGCCCGTGGTGAGCCATTTATCGCGCTGGACTTGGGGCTTATTGGTGTCCAGGTCACTCAATGGATACAGGGTCGCCCGTGCCAGCGCGTGGTCGGCGGCGAAAAAGTCTCCGTTAAAGGCCGACTCGACGGCCTGCGCCACCAGCCCCTGCCAATATTCTTCCTCGCGGTCGCGGATCAGGGCATCGATCCAGGTCCGGTAGCGTAGCGCTTCCTGGTTCGTTGCGTCGTCGGCTAAAACCTCTTGGACGAGCCGGCGAGCTTCCAACAGATCGGCGACAGCGGGCTGTTCGGTGAAGGTGCTTCCAGATACGCGCGTCATGGGTCTTCCTTTGTTGCGCTAGTCCCTGCTAGTGATCAATAGCGGTGTTTGCAGTTCAGCTAGCGAATAGTGAATCCTTCATCTGAACTGTCAAACTCGCGTACTTTGCTCGCACGGCTCATCAAGTCGCTCACTCGGCCCAGCGTCTGATCGCTGCGCGCCTGTGTGTCCTGCTGCTGCTGCTGCTTCTGCTTCCGCTGGGCTAGTTGTTGGTTAATCTGCTGCTGCTGCGCTTCGAGGTCATGCTGTAGCTTGGTAAACTGATTCACCGCGTCATAACCGGTAAACCCATGTTTTGCGCCCAAGCTGTTTAGGTCCGCCAGAACCTTGTGGTCGCTTGTAAGGTTAGCTGCGATCCCGTCAAGGTCATTGTTCAGTGTCGGGCGTTGGGTGACCAGTGTTTCATGGTTCCACCATAGCCCTTCGGCTTCTTGCAGAAAGCCGGCGCGCTCTTCACGGATTTGGAGGATCGCCCGCTGCTGCATAATCAGATCGATCACTCGTAGCACATCGGCTTTAGTCAGCAGCGTGTGCTGTGTTGGGATCTCTGCTGCCGGCGACGGCGTGATCACCGTCGTCACCGAAAAATCCGGCATGGATCCTTGCGGCGCGGCAGCGGCCGGGTCTGGCGGGGGATCTGCGATCGCCGCTACTCTGTCGGTATCGGAATCAGGTTCAGGAAAACGCACCTTTAGCAAATTCAACAGCACTGTGAAGGTGTGTTCAATGACATCCAGGCCGTGTAGTGCCCGCAGATCGTTATATGCGGTAAGCTGGCGTTGCAACAAGCCGCTTGCGCGATCCGGCTCATTATTGGCTAAGGCTGCGGCGTATGCTTGATGATGCGCCGCAATGATGCTGTGATAGTCCGCGATCAAGGCTTGACGCTGTTCCGCTTCCCAGCGCCGTCGCTCTACATCGCGGGCACCTTCAGCAGCGACCAAGGCGGCTTTCGCGTCATCCAGCGCCTTTTGGCGCTCCGTCTCTAATATGCCCTGCCGCGCCACCAGCGCGGTTTCCTGGTCGTGCAGCAACTGAGCTGCGTTCGCGTAGCTTTTACGCATCCCGGCGGCGGTTTCCTGGATCTGTGTGAGCAGTGGCTGCGTAACCGAATCGGCCATGCCCAGTGTCTGGTAATAGGCCATGCGCGTTTCGGCAGCAGTAGTTAGGCTCGCTAGCTCACCCAAGATTGGCTTAACGGCCTGTTCTAGGCGGGCTGCGGCGGCTTGTAACTGCCCCAACACCTGAGCGTACACTGATGGCGTACTGTCCTGGGAAATCGTGGCGGACCTGTCTAGCGGCGCAGTGTCCGCCAACGGGCCGAGGGCCGTTTCCAGGTCTTTGCTTAATGTCGTGAGAGGGGAGATCAATCCCTCGTAATAGGTGCTGGCCCGCTTTTCCTGTAGCTCGGCGATCAAGGTGGTGAACTGATCAATGACCTGTTGCACGGATGGCGGGGCCACAGGGTTGGCAGCGGAGTCCGGGTTAGAGGTTGCCGGCTGCTCATCCGCTAGATAGGCTGCGGCCGTATCACGCATAGCGGTGGCGCGGGCAATGATCGATTCCAACACCGCGTCGCTAGCAGGTGGCGCGGCCAGTACGCCTGCGTCAAAGTCCGTCTGTAGCGCGGGAATACCCTCTTGCAAAGCAAGACAGGCTGCTTGGCGCAATCGCCCCAGGAGCGCCGCAACTTGGCCCCAAAAGACCGCCTCATCGTCCGTCACGGCGGCCGGCTGCTGCCATAGCAACGGTTGTAGCTCGTCATAGGCCGCTGCCGCGCCTTGCCGGTCCCACAGCACGAGAACCCAGCCTAAGTGGCGTGCCCACTGCTCCCACTCACCCACTTCGCGCGTGGCGGCTTGCGTGGAGCGCGCCAACGCCAACAAGTCATGCGCGAACCACCGGCACAACATTGCCTAACTGCTGGCGCCGCACTATGCCCGCAACCTGCTCGATAAGTCGCTCCGGTAGGATCCCTGTACATTTGAACCCCTTGTACCACCGCATCGATGCGTGTCCTCCTCCGAGCGCCGATCCAGACCCCGCACGCCTTCTATGCGTGCGGGGTCTGTTCAATCAGCGTCATCGCCCTGCGGCGCTTCAACGTCGATCAGATAGGCGCCGCTTAACCGCGCCGACCCCAGGTGAACCATTTCAAGCTCACCCGCCGGGGAAGCCCCTGTCGTACCTTCCCTTTGGGACTGCGGCACGGCAGCCAGGGTGGGCAGTATAGCAGCTGCGGCATACGTCGCCGGGTCTTCCCAATCCACAATCTTGACCAGGCGCGTGCTGATTTCGCCGCCAGATTCGGCCTCGACGAGATAATCGCCCGGTCCCGGCCACGCATAATCGAACGGTACGTTCATCTTGTATTCGCCACTGTGCAGGTTGTGCTCGCCGACGACGCTTGTGATCTGCACATCGGCCACCTGCTCAAAGCCAAACACCGTCATGCGCGGTCCGTAGCCCGCCAACCAGCCCGTTGCGTGTGGCGCGCGCAGCCCGCCGGACACGCTGAGGCTCAAGGAAGATTTGGGGCGTAGGGCCTCGTGCAACGCCTGGTTATTGATGAAGATACCGCTCCACGAATCGGAGACTACCATGCAGTAACGCAGTTCGACCCAGTTTTGTGCGCCAAGCACAGCTTGTGGTTCGCCGGACCACTCCAGCACCCGTTCACTGCGCAGGTGCTCCAACTCGGGTAGCAGGGCGCGGTGGCAGAGAATCATGAAGGCGACACCCAGCTGGGGCGGTCCCCAGGTGGCGAATGCCTCGCCCTCTTGATTATCAGGGTCGGGCACCAATAACCAAAAATCTCGCTGCGGCAATAGCAGCCATTCGATTTCGGATGGCTCCAGCACCTTGTAGCGGCTTCCGGCATCCAGGTCGGCGGCGGTGACGGTGAAGAGCGGCGCGAACCAGCCAGGACGATCGATGGTCAGGCGCTGTGCGCCACCGACGTCCACTACCGCATAGTCGGCCCGCCGCCGGCGCGGCGTTCGTGCGTAGAGGTAGTAGTCAACCGCGCCGCCGAACGGGTCCGCCACCCGCATTAGGCCGGCGATGAGATTGGTGTTGACGAGTATGCTAGGGTCGCCTGTGCCGCCAGTTGCGAGGTGCGGATCGCGGCACCAACTGGTGTAGACATCGTACGCCGCCTCGAAAATCGCCGCGTAGCGCAGGCCGGGCGTGCTCAGCAGCTCTTGCAAGTGCTGGGTCAGGTAGCGGCGCTCATGTTGCAACTGTGCCATCACCGTATCCTGTTCCCACGCGTCGGACCATCTTTTTTCGGCAAATAAGCGGCATAGCCGATCTTTGTCGGCACCACGCATGATGGCCTGGGAGATGGGATAGTCAATGTATTTGCGTGGTCCTTCGCCGCGTCGGGCCGACGCCACATAACCCTGCTCCTGTAACCACCTGCTCCACTGCTGCCACAGTGGCTCCTCTACCCCCGGCTCCAGACCCACCGGACGGCCTTCAACGGGCTCCAGACCCAGGACTTCCCGCAGACGGCGGAAGTAATTGACGGCCGCGATTTCCCCTTCGCCGCCGCCTTCATCCGCCATACGACTGGCAGCCAGTACCATAGCGGCTAGAAAAGCAAGACAACGCGGTGCGCCATCAACACCAAAGCCAGTAATGGGATCGAGTCGAACTTTGTCTGCGCGCACTACCGCCGCCTTAAGCGCCAGGCTAAAATCATCTACGGCGTTAGCCTCCGGCCCCAACAAGTCGCACCCGACCTGCCGCAACAGGTCATCGTCTACGCTGAGGAATATCTGGGTGCCGCGCGGCACTCCCGCCACGAAGTAGGCCAGTAGCGCGTTGTTCCAGTCACCGTATGCCGCCATCGCTGTCCCCTAATCTTTTTGCCTGCGTTCAAGTCGGCTAGCTTTGCTGACCGCTGACTCCACTTGTGGTTCGCCACGTCACAACGTCGGGTAGTTCCGCTGCCGCCGCTGTAAGTGCGGCGCGCAACGTTGAGTACCGCCCATCCAGTTGTATGACCAGCGTATCCATGGCGCGAGTAAGCGCGATCAAGACCCATTGCGCCGCCCAACCTTGCAGTTGCAGCGGATCCCCGCTAAAGACACCGGGCGTGGCACTGCCGTCGGGCGGCGCATCCGTCGCGGCGTGGGCCTTGTCCGCCGCCGGTTGCATACCGGCTTCCAGCAGCTTAAGCTCGAAGAAACGGTCGAGTGCGAGATTGACCACGACCCAACCTTCCAGGCCGCGACAAGACTCGTACTGCACAATGCGTAACTGCTCTAACTCGGTGGGGTAACTTTCGCGTACATCCTCAGCGGCGCCATCCCACGTCTTGTAGCCCCACTGCGTGAAGACCGTAGCGGCCACGGAACGGCGCTCGGCGCTCTCCGGCGAGTGAACTACAAGACTCGGCGGCACGCAGAAAAGCATATCAACCGGAGAATTTTGATCTTCGCTGTTGCGTGTCACGAGTGTGTCGTGCAGTTGCCGATCATACAGGTACGGACCATCAACGATAATCACCTGCCCACCTGGCAACTCCTCATTGGCTTCCCAATCGGCGTTTTGCACGCCTAGATGCCTGGCAACGCTCGACACAAAGCGTGCCAGCCCGGTTTTCATGCGAAACGTCTTCTTCAGCATGGCTACTTCCGACTGGCCATGCGCCGCACCCTCACGCCAGCTTGTGGCAGTCCTGCCACGGACCAGTTGCTCGCGGCCATAGGCCACCGCCACCTGTGCGGGCGGGTAGAGCCGTAAGAGCAGGTCGCGCTCATTGGCGGGCCAATCCTGACCCTCGTCCACGAACACATAGTCCCACGCGAACGGCTCGTCGCCAGCCGTGGCTTTGGCGGCCAGATCCGCCAGCGAAATCGTGCCTGAGCCTAAATAGGCCAGCGCCTCATCCTTCAGACTCTCGTAGTTGGCGATGAAATCGGTATAGCCGGCGGCGAACAAATCGAGCGCCCGTATGACACCGTACAAGAAGCTATGCACCGTCTGAATTTGGATCGAGCTTGCGGCGAGGCTGTCGCCGATGTTCATAATCGTCAGCATGCGACGAATATCGGCCACGAGCGCCTTATTGTAGGTCAAGACCAGCACACGGGCGTCCTGCTGGTCGAGCAAGTGTGTCGCGAGTTGTAGTAGTCGCATCGTCTTTCCGGTGCCGCCGCGTCCACGCAACACCAGCAGCTTGCGCCCAATTATAGCGTTGAACTCAGCCAATTCGGCGCTGTGCTGATTGAGCCGCTCCATGCGTAGCCGGTCGAGCCGGGTGGGGCGCACCTGTTTTGCAAAGATATCGCTCAAGCGCGCTAAACTGCCTCCGCCAACCGGGTCGAGCGTCCAATGACCATTGATCCAATTGACGCGGCTATTCTGTCCGATGACGTTCAGCAAAAGCTCCCATGTTAGCGCTGAACCAATGATATTGTGTGGCCGGCGCGGTAGCTCGGTGTTAGCAACATTGCTCAACCAGATCAGCGGTGTGACCAGTGGCAGTTTGGCAATTCCCTGCGTTTTGAGGTAATTCAGGAAGGAGTGCAGTTGCTTTTCGACTTGCTCACTGGCATTCTTCCGCTGCGGGCCGTAGAACACATCGACCAGCGTGCCGTTAAACTCCACCTTTTCAGGCGGATGATCTTTGAGTTCGATGATCGCGCACAGGCTCAGCACCTCGATACTGGGTGGCCTGATAGGCTGTCCACTACGGTCGGTCACGGAAAGAAACGGCGCGTAAGAATATCCAGGCTGGAGACCGGCCAGCAGTAACAGGTCAATATCGCGGACCCCCTGGCCATGGCACTTCGCCGCCGCGATGATGTAAATGCTGTCCTCGGTGCTTTCCTGCACCTGCGGCCAGGACTGCGCGATAAGCTCACTCAACTTGAGCGCGGCTTCGTATTCACGACTATCTGTTGGTCCAACGACCTTGATCATCATTCCCTCCCTGGAAGAACTTATCAGGCAGCAAGCCACTGTCTTCGGCGAACGGGCAAAACGGTAGCCGCATCAGGAACTGGGCGGCGGCCAGCGGTGCGACCCCGCCGGCGCAGCTTTTTCGCGAGTCACGCGAACTTCTCGGCAGCGGCCTGCGTGACTTGGGCAGTGGTCTCGGTCGGATGCAGTGCGTCGAGATGGGTGAATAGAGCGCGCAATACATCGAGCGGCGGGCGGGCACTAGTGGCCGTGGGCCGGCTGTCCCGCAGATCGTTGAGGTCAAAACGGTAGCTGCGCTTGGCCGTGTTGGTGAAATTGGTAAAAACGCGGAAGCGGGTAAAATCGGACACCACCAGCAGTGGCGGGTTCTCCGGGTCGTCGCGGTATTGCAGCAGTGGGCTATAGGCCGCGTCCAGGTCTTTGCCGGGGCCTTTATACTTCCACGCGAAAAATCCGCGCTTCCAGACATCGGCCCGCCCGTGGCTGCCGCCGCTTTTGGTCAGCCCTTTCTCAAACGTATAGGTGGCCCCGCTCTGATCGAGCGCCGTCGGCGAGGCCATACCCAGCACTTCGCACAACTCCCGGCAAGGCGCTGGCACGCCTTGCTGCTCGGTGAGCGTGGCGGTGCGCCAGCAGGCGACAAAGGTGGGCAGGGTCAGAGCTGGGAGCATCCGGCGACTCGACTTGGCTGTACAAACTGCTACTGCGTCACGCGTTTACGCATCAATAGCGGCATCTTAGCAGGTTGGCGCGGACGATGCAAGCCCCGCCAGCCAGCCGCGCCCGCCCCCAGGAGGCCGGACCCCCTTCGGGGCACCCCCGACCACCCGCCGCAGGGTCGGTATTACACGGCCATCCCCTTACACCCGCAGTCGCTACAGCCCCTGACTCCCTTCTGCCAGCGCGAGCAACCGTCCGCCAGTGTTCTGCCTTTCCCGCCCCTGGCCCGCGCAACGGCCCCACCGGCATCCCGGCTCCGCTGCCGGGGCGCTGCGGCCTTCTCCCGCTCACCACGGGTCCTCTCGCGTGCGGGAGCGTCTGTGGTGTGCTGCCTCGGGGCGGGGTTATCCGAACTGGCCCCGCTTTATGGTAGCACCCCCCGTCGCTTGCCCGTCAATGCAGACCCCCCCGCGAGTTTGTTGCCCCAATTTTGGCAAGCCAAAATTGGGCAAGGCTACGCGCAAAAACTCGCGGGGCGGCGGGCGGTGCCCGTCATTGACCGGCGCTAGGGGCGCGCTACTCATAGCAGGAGCCAGCACGGACCCCGGTCCCGACGGCTCTCCACAATCACATACGCCCCTACCACACGCGCAGGAGAACCTTACGGGCGAGCGGATGAAGAATCGGCCATGACCCTTACGCGGAAACCTTGGTGCCTCTGTGAGACCATTACAGCTCGACGATCCCGGTACCGAGAGAAAAAGTTGGGCAACCGGCGCCCCGCCAGGGCAACGCCTACTGAATTGGTTGCGCGTCCGCATAACTCCCCCGGCCGAAAGCGTAGGATGGTGGCTGTAACCCTGACCCCTCGCCCCCTTACTCACCCAGTTGCGCGGCACGCGCTCCGGCATCGGCTACTTTTTGATCTTTTACCCCTGGACCCCACAAAGGAGATCCTACCGTGAAAAACGTGCAAACCACCCTCAAAGACAACGGCAAAACGCTGGTCATCGAAGTGGACCTCACCCAAAGCCAGGGGCCGTCCAGCTCCGGCAAGAACGAGATTATCGCCACCACGGCGGGCAACGTCAATATCCCGGTGCCCGGCAAAGGCGACGTGACCCTCGGCCTCAACCTCTACACCAAACGCTAGCGCGCCGCGCCGTTACGCGCCTCCCGCCGGCCCCCGACCCCCTGGCCCGCAGGCGCACCCCACTGCCGGGTGCGCCTGCTTCGTACCGAGGAGCTGCCCATGCCCCGCCCTGAAAGCGTAGCCGTCGGCGGCTACTTTCCCGCCCCCGACGCGGTAATCGCGCCGATCGCGGCCCTGATTGATACCCGCCCCGCCTGGGAACGCCACGTCGATCCCCGCACCCAGGCCACCGTCTACCCCCAGTACGCGCTGCTTGATCCCTGTGCCGGCGACGGGGCGGCGCTGGCCGCCTGTGGACACGCTCTGTTCGGCCGCCGCTGGCCGGTCGCCCGTGAGGGTCCCGGTGTGCGCCTCTACGCCGCCGAACTTGAAGCCGCCCGCGCCGTCGCCCTGCGCAGTCGCTGGGAGAGCGAGCGCGGGGCCGGCGGCCTCCATGCCGCCCTCCACAGCGATGGCTTTGCCGTCCACTGGACCACCCACACCACGGCCCAGGGCGCGTCCCTGCTGTGGCTCAACCCACCTTACGATTGGCACCCCATTCATGGCCGCCTGGAAGAAGCCTTCCTGCAACGCTTCACGCCGGCGCTCACCCCCGGTGGGGGCCTGCTGGTCTTCTTGATCCCCTACACCGCCCTGGCCGCCAGCGCCCCCACCCTGGCCGCCGAGTACACGGATCTGCACGTCTACCGCTTTCCCGACGATCTGTTCGGCGAGTTCAAGCAGATCGTCGTGCTGGGCCGCCGTCGCCTGACCCCGCTGACCCTGGCCGGCGCCGGCACTACCCAGGTCGATCACCTCTGCGCCTGGAGCGCCGACCCGACCGCCCTCCCGGTGCTGCCGCCCCTCGGCCACGCGACGCCGGTGCTGACCCTGGCCCCGGCGGCCCAGGATGGCTTCGGCGAGTGGGTCGCCCAACCGCTGGACCTGACCCGCCTGCTGCCCCAGCTCACCCCCTGGACGGTCGGCACCACCAGCTATACCGCCCCGCCGCCCGCCTGGACGGGCGTCGCCGGCGGGCACCTCTACCCGGTGCAGGAAGCCGGCCTGCACCAACCCTATACCGCCTTTCTCCAGCGCCAGTTGCCCGTCGCCCAACCGCCCAAACCGGCCTACCTCGCCACCATGCTCGCGTCGGGGCTGCTCAACGGCTTACGCTGTGAACCCGACGACCCGGCCTCCGCCTGGCCGCCCGTGCTGATCAAGGGTCGCTTCCATAAAGAGGCGCGCACCGTCGAACATAAAACCAACAAAAAGGGCGAAGTCACCGGCATGGTCCAGGTCCAGCAGCCGGTGCTGTCGGTCACCGTCCTGACCCTGACCACAACCCCCACCTACTACGACCTCAAAGCGGGCAGCGTACCGTCGGCCGCGACGACGGTGGCCGCGATGAATATCGCCGATCTGCTGGCCCACTACGGCCAGGGGCTGGCCCGGCTCATGACCCAACAGTTTCCCGCCCTGCACCAACCCACCGACCCCGCCGGGCTGCTGCCGCTACCGCCCACCGGCCGGACCCCCTTTACCGCGCAGGCCCACGCCGTCATGACCCTGCTCAAGCTGCTGGCCCAGGGCCGCAACCCGT
>JALYUO010000591.1 GCA_030853735.1 Chloroflexota bacterium | reverse complement strand
CGGGCAGAATGTGCTAATAGGCCGGAGTTGGCCCTGGTCCGCCCGGCCACTGCGGGGATCGCCGGCCCCATTCGTGTATTCGTGGCCCCATTCGTGGCCGGTCGGACCCAGCGCCGCCGGGTGACACCGCCTCCTACCGAACCTCGCCGGGTGGAACTGCCTTCTACCCCTATCCCAAGATCCCACTAAGGCCGGCATCGCCCACGGCACCGCTACAACAATCAACCATCCAACTCCCAAAATCTCCGTGTCTCCGTGCCTCCGTGTTGTCGTCATTAACGGCCCACCGCCCACCGCCCACCGCCCACGGCTCACGGCCCGCCGGCAACCTGAGCCAAGTAGTTCGCCAGCACCTGCTTGCCGCCCTCGGTCAGGATCGACTCTGGGTGGAATTGCACGCCTTCGATAGGCAGGGTGCGGTGGCGCACGCCCATGATCAGGCCGTCGTCGGTCCAGGCGGTGATTTCCAGGTCGGGTGGCAGCGAGTCGCGGTCTATGACCAACGAATGGTAGCGCGTGGCCGGGAAGGGGTTAGGCAACCCGGCAAACACGCCCTGGCCGTGGTGATAGATGGGCGACGTTTTGCCGTGGACCGGCGCGGGGGCGCGCACGATGCGCCCGCCAAACAGTTGGCCGATGCACTGATGGCCCAGGCAGACTCCCAGCACCGGCCGCACCCCCGCCAGCGCCTGGATCGCCGCCAACGACACGCCCGCCTGATCGGGGTTGCCGGGACCGGGCGAGACGATCAGCCCGGTAGGCGGGTCGGCGGTCAGATCGCTGACTTGGATCGCATCGTTGCGAACCACCGTCACCGCCGCGCCCAGTTCGCCTAGATATTGATAGAGGTTGTAGGTAAACGAGTCGTAGTTATCAATCAGCAGAATCATGCGGCGGCTCCTTCGGCGCGGTCGAGCGCCACGAACAGGGCGCGCGCTTTGTTGGCGCATTCGGCGGCTTCGGTAGCGGGCACGCTGTCGGCCACGATGCCTGCGCCCGCCTGCACCGTCGCCACGCCGTCGCGCAGCATAATGGTGCGGATGGTGATCGCCATGTCGAGATTGCCGCTCACACTGAGATAGCCGACCGCGCCGCCATACGGCCCGCGCTGGTCCTGCTCCAACTCGGCAATGATCTGCATGGCCCGCACTTTGGGCGCGCCCGACAGCGTGCCCGCCGGGAAGCAGGAGCGCAGGGCATCCACCGGCACCCGCCCCGGCTGCAACTGGCCCGTCACGCGCGAGACGATGTGCATGACGTGCGAGTAATGCTCGATCTCGAACAGGCGCGGCACCGCCACACTGCCAATCGCGGCCACGCGCCCCACATCGTTGCGCGCCAGATCCACCAGCATCAGGTGTTCAGCGCGCTCTTTCGGATCGGCCAACAGCCCGGCGGCCAGGGTCGCGTCTTGCGCCATCCCTTCGCCACGCGGGCGGGTGCCGGCAATCGGGTGCGTGGCAATCGCCCCCTCGCGTACCTGCACCAGCATCTCCGGCGACGCACCGATCAATTGAAACGTGCCCAGTTGCAGATAAAACAGATAGGGCGAGGGGTTCAGCGCCCGCAACGCACGATAGACAGCAAACGGGGCCGCCGGGGTGGGCCGCGTAAACCGTTGCGACAACACCACCTGGATCACATCGCCCGCCGCGATATGATCTTTGGCTCGCAGCACCATCTGCTCATATTCAGCGGGCGTGCAGTTCGATTGCGGATTGCGGATTGCGGATTGCAGATTGCCTGAGACATCAGGTATAGCATCTCCTGCCTGCTGACCCCTGACCCCTGACCCCTGACCCCTAGCAACCGACGACTGCCGACCAGGCAACGGGCCAGTGAGCCGGGCACAGACAGCGGCGATGCGCGCTTCGGCGGCCGTGTATTCGGCTTCCAGATCGCCGGTCAAGGTCATGAAACTGATGACCTGCATCTGGGCGAAAGCGTGATCGAAAGCCACCACCGTGTCATACAGGCCGAACAGGGCCAGCGGCAGACCGTGCGGATCATGCGCGGCCGGCGGCACCGGCTCGAACGCGCCGACCGCCTCATAGCCCACATAGCCCACCGCGCCACCAATGAAGGGCGGAAAGGGCGCATCAGGCGCGACGATCACCCGCCACGCCGCTACGCCGGCCGCCAGAGCTGCCAGTGGATCGCCCGCGCCGGGGTCCACCCGCACTTGCTCGACGGGGTTGACCCCCATAAAGCTCCAGCGCCCCGGATGATCGCCACCGTGAACACTTTCCAGCAAGAAGCCGAAGCCGCTATCGGTGTCACCGCCGGTCAATTTCAGGTAGGCCGAGACCGGCGTATCCAGATCGGCGGGTAGCGGGGCGACGAGCGGCACCATCGGCGTACCGGGCGTATCCCCATCCAACACGCTGGCGGCATAGTAGACGGACATTCGATCCGGCCAGACATGGGCCAATGGGGGCCACCCGGTCGGGGGATCAACGGTCGTAGTCATGCGCTACCCTCCTAAGAATCAAAAAGCCCTCCGTCCCAGCGCAAATTGCGCCAAAGGGACGAGGGCCAAAGCCGGCTCGTGGTGCCACCCCTGTGCTGCCGCCGCATCCGAGGACGCAAGCGACACTCCGCGCGTACCGGCGATCCGCAAGGGACAAGGCCGAGACGCGGCTCCTGGTAACGGATGAGCGGGCCGGCTCCGTCTACTAAGCCCACAGGGCCGTTCGGGGGGCAACTCCCAGCGCCATTCACTGTCGGCATCGCCTCCGGCTTCCCACCGCTGCCGGATCTCTGGGGGCGTGGTTCAACAGGTACTCGTGCTGTTCACAGTTGTTGGTGCTATTCGCTTACACCCACTATAGCAACTTTGCCCCGCCCTGTCAAGTTGCCGCACCGTTGGGCGGCATGGTATAATGGGCGCGATTTGTGGGCCGTGGGCCGTGGGCCGTGGGCCGTAAGCAGCGACGTTAACCAGGCATTACTCGATACGTATCACGTTTTACGTTTTACGTTTTACGCACACAGGAGCCTCTCCCCATGACCATGACCAACAGCGACGTTGGAGCCGCCGGCGAGGCGGAAGATATTTACGACATCACGATCATCGGCGCGGGGCCGACCGGCCTGTTCGGCGCGTTTTACGCCGGGATGCGCGAACTCAAAACCAAGCTGATTGACGCGCTGCCCGAACCGGGCGGCCAATTAATCGCCCTCTATCCCGAAAAATACATCTTCGACGCGCCCGGCTTCCCCGAAATCTATGCCCGCGACCTCGTGGTGCAACTGGTGGAACAGGCGCAACGCTGGCACCCGACGATGGTGTTGGGCGAGCGCGTGCTGCAACTGACCCACCGGCCCGACGGCATCATCCACTTGCAGACCGACAAAGCCAGCCATCTGACGCGCACCGTCGTGATCGCGGCGGGCGTGGGCGCATTTGAGCCGACGCGCCTCAAAGTGCCGGGCGTGGACGCGCTGGAAGGCACCGGTGTGCATTATTTCGTGAAGCAGAAAGCCGTATTCAAGGACAAGAACCTGCTGATCGTCGGTGGCGGTGACTCGGCGGTAGACTGGGCGCTTAACCTGCAAGACACCGCCCGCCATATCACCCTGATCCACCGCCGGTCGGAGTTCCGCGCCCACGAGAGCAGCGTCAACCAGATGCTGACCTCGCCCGCCGACAAATTGGAAGTGCTGACCCCCTGGGAAGTGCGCCAGGTGATGGGCACCAACGGGGTAGAGCAGGTCACGATTTATCATAACGGCACCCAGGAAGAGCGCACGCTGGACGTAGATGCGGTGCTGCTGAACCTGGGCTTCAAGGCCGACATCGGGCCGATCAAAGAGTGGGGGCTGGAACTCGACAAGCGCACGATCAAGATCAATGAGCGCACCGAAACCAACCTGCCGGGCGTGTTCGCCGCCGGCGACATCGCCGCCGAAGCGGTCAAGATGAACCTGATCGCTACTTGCTACGGCCAAGCCGCGCTGGCAGTCAACGTCGCCAAAAACTACATTGACCCCAAATCGAGCATCTTCCCCGGCCACAGCAGCGAAAAGATGACTCACTAGGCGAATGCGGATTGCGGATTGCGGAATAAGACGGAGTTCTGAGTTCTGAGTTCTGAATTAACGGGAGTTTGGCGGGTTGCTAATCTTTTCCGCCTCCGCTACATTCGGTATTCCTTATGGGCGGCATGGAGCGGTGATGAGTAAAACACGATGGCGTTGGATCATACGGATTCTAATCGCTTTCTGCCTGTATATGGTGGTTTTACTGCTGCTACTCATGCTATTCAGCCACGATACCTTTTAGCAGTCAGATCATGCCACTCAGTCGCCGCGAAATGCTCTTGGGGGTGGTAGCCGTCCTGGCCGGGCTGGGCGTGCTGGTGCTGGTGTTGCCGCCGGCAGGGCCGCCCCAGAGCGGGCCGGGACCACACGCCCAACCCACAGCAGCCCCCGACCATCCAACCGTGCCGTTGCCGCTGGGCTACGGCGTAGTGGCTGGGCCAGATGTGCGGGCGGTGGATCTCGATCTGCTGGGGCCGGTCTGGTATAGCGATGGCGGGGCGGCGGGGCCGGACCTGCCCGGCCACCAGCGTGTCCGCGTACTTAGCCCCAACGATGGGCGCAGCGATGCGGACGTGCGTATTCTGGTGCGGGCGCATCCAGGCCGTTGGTGGATACTGGGAAGTGAGCCAAACCGATCCGGGCCAGGGGAGCAGACTCCTGCGGCGTATGCCCACTACTATGCCCGCATCACCGCCCAAATCCACGCTGTAGACCCTAGCGCCGGGGTGCTGCCCGCCGGCTTGGCCGCCGCCGACATCGCCTGGGCCACCGCCTTCCGCGCCGCCTACACCACGCAAACCGGCACCCCGCTACAACCCGATGGTTGGGACATCCATGACGTGCTGGCCGATGGGTCAGATCCCTACGATTTTCCCACTTGGCGCAAGCGCATTACCAGCTTCCGCGCCTGGATGGACGCGAACGGCGACGGGGCACGGCCCCTGGTGCTAGGCGCGTTTGGCGCACTGGCCGGCGCAGGCTGCTGTCACCAGTCGCTGGACATACATGACCAAGCACAAACATTTATGCAGAGTGCGTTAGATTGGCTCGATGGCAGCGGCGTGGTCACGGCCTGGGCCTGGACCCCGTTTAACGCACAAGGCACCGACTGGAATGGCGGCTTGTTACGCCCCCTGGTCCCCGGCACTCTGTCACCCTTCGGCAGCCGCTACCGCGACCACGCCGCCGCTTTCGACCGACGTTAAGGCCGCCCCTACACAATCCCCGTCTCAGCCCGCGCAGGCGGGCTTCGTTGCTGTAGCCGCGACCTCGGTCGCCCGTCTCCTCACCCCACCGCGCCCGGCGGCACCAGCGGTTCCGGCGGGTCGGCCAACTCGCTGACCGACGGCGTGCTGCTGCGCGAGCCTTCGCTATAGCACTCCAAGATCCACTCGCACGCCTGCGCCGGCGAATCGGTCACGCGCAGCATATCCAGATCAGCCGGCGTGACCTTGCCGCTAGGCAGCATCGTTGTGCGAATCCAATCAAGCAGGCCACTCCAGTAGGCGCTATTAAACAGCACAATGGGAAAGTTGCGAACCTTGCCGGTCTGGATCAGGGTCAACGCCTCGAACAGTTCGTCCATCGTGCCGTAGCCGCCAGGGAAGATGACAAAGCCCTCCGCATACTTCATGAACATGGTTTTGCGAACAAAGAAGTAGCGGAAATTGATTGATACTTGCACATAGCGGTTCGCTCCCTGCTCATGCGACAATTCGATGTTGCAGCCGACACTTTCACTCGGTCCCTGCGCCGCGCCCTTATTGGCCGCCTCCATGATGCCCGGCCCGCCCCCGGTGATCACCGCCAAACCCGCTTCCGACAGCATCCGGCCCAATTCAACGGCGGCCAGGTAGTCGGGATCGTCCGCTTTGGTGCGCGCCGAACCGAACAGGCAGACGGCGGGGCCAATATGGGCCAGGGTGTCTATACCGTGGACAAACTCGCCCATGATACGAAACACGCGCCAGGGGTCGGTGTGCGTAAAATCCAGCATTTCCGGCTTGCTCAGTTCTGGGCGCGCCAGCAGGCTTTCATCCTCGGTGGTGCGTCCCAGGCGGACATTCGCATTCAGGCTGGAGTTGGCTTGCCCTTTCGCTGCCGGCAGCGGCGTGCCGGACATGACCCCAATGGGGCCCGGTGTGCCGACTCCGTTACGAGTGTCGGCCATGTGTTGTTCGAGACGCTGGCGGTCTTCGTGGACTTTGACGCGCCCCTCTTGCTCGGCAACGCTCTCCCCGCCAGCGGTGGCGGGACGACGAGATTTAGTTTTCGACATCACTATTCCTTCTTAATACGCAGTGCGTATAGTGTATTTGGTGGCTGGTTGCGATTATGCAATCAAGACCCTCCCCTGTGTGGGGGAGAGGTAGTATACTCTATATAGCAGAAACGTGCCCAGGCAGGTTGGCGGACGTAAAGACCCTGCGAAATTAGGTCACCGCCCGGACGGTAACGACAAAGGGGAGACGCAAGCGTGAATCGTACCGACCGATTGTTGGCGATGGTGCTGGAATTGCAGGCCCACGGGCGACGACGGGCCGAGGATCTGGCCGCGACCTTTGAGATCAGCAAGCGCACCGTCTACCGCGATATTGAGGCGCTCTGCGCGGCGGGCGTGCCGGTGGTAGCCGTGCCGGGTCAGGGCTACCGACTGGTGCCGGGCTACTTCTTGCCCCCGTTGAGCTTCAGCCCCGACGAGGCCACGCTGCTGCTGCTGGGCAGCGCGGTCATGGGCCAGAGCTTTGATGCGCCGTTGCGCGCCGTGGCCGATTCGGCGGCACACAAGATCGCCACCGTGCTGCCACCCCGCGTGCGCGACGAGGTGCGCTATTTGCAGGCTAGCATCGCTTTCGTGCCGCCGCCTACGCCCGGCGGAGCGGAGAGTGCCGCCCGCCTGGGCCAACTGCGCCGCGCCGTGGTCGAACGACGGCAGGTGGGGTTTCAGTATCAGGCCCGGCACGGCGAGGCCGCCATGCAGCGCCACGCCGATCCCTATGGCTTGGTCCATGTGGATGGCAACTGGTATCTCACCGCCTACTGTCACACCCGCACCGCCGTCCGCAACTTCCGCCTCGACCGCATGGCCGACCTGACCATGCTGGCGGAAACGTTCACCCGCCCAGCCGATTTTCAGATCGCCACCGACCAAACGCTGGGGGATCGCCCACTGTTGGTGCGCGTGCTGTTTCTGCCGGCGGTGGCGCGTTGGGTGCGCGAGGCGCGGCAGTTCTTCACCGTGGCGGAAAGCGAGACGGAGGCCGGGCTGCTGGTGACGTTGCGCGTGCGAGCCGAGACGGATCTGGTCGCCTGGCTGCTCAGTTGGGGCAGTCAGGTGCGCGTGCTGGAACCCGCCTCGTTGCGCGAACGCTTGGCGCAGGAAGCCGAAGCAATGGCGCAAATCCATCGTAATCCCGATTCGCTACTGACATAGGGCTGTCACAAGGGTGGGCTATAGTAGAGAGGAACGGCAGGAACGGCACCCCGCACTGAGCAGGGACCGCCGCCCGCCGCGCAGCAAAGGAGCCGCCGCCATGTTCAACTATAGCCACAGCATCGAGACCCCCGCCTCTGCCGCCGCCATTTGGCCGCTCTACAGCGAAGTCAGCCGCTGGCCGCTGTGGGACCACGAGGTGCAAGAGGTCGTTCTTGACGGCCCGTTTGTCACCGGCACCAGCGGCACCATGCAGATCAGCGGCCAACCCTTGCTGCCGATCCACTTGACGGAGGTCACGCCCAACCGGAGCTTCAGCGACGAAACGGCCATGCCCGATGCCGGCATCGTCATCACCTTCGTGCATACCTTAACCCCGCTGGCAACCGGCGGCACGCGCATCACCCACGCCGTCACGATCAGCGGCCCGGCAGCCGCCACGGTGGGGCCGCACATCGGCCCCGGCATCGTGGCTGATGTGCCGGACGCAATGGCGACCCTGGCCCAGCACGCCATAGCAACGATGGGGTAAGCAGTAATAACGACTTAGCTTACGCGCAAAAGGGAGCTGTCATTCTGAACACAGCGAAGAATCGGTTGGAGCGAGTACATGATTACCCGTAGGCGTAATCAGGCCGGAGTCATTAGCCGTTACTAGCGATGTCGCCAGAGCAGCCGATTCTTCACTGCGTTCAGAATGACCGATTCTCTTCGTTTAGAGCGGAATCTGTCTATCCGAAGAAATAGACCTTATAAGGAGCCAATCCCAATGACGACCATCAGCCGCGATAACCCCTGTATCACCCTGGTCAATGTGTTCACCGTCGCGCCGGAACGGCAGCAAGAATTGTTGGATCTGTTGGAGGAAGCAACCACCAGCGTGATGCGCCGGCTGCCGGGCTATCGCTCGGCCAATCTGCATCGCGGCCTAGACGGCACCCACATCGTCAACTATGCCCAGTGGCGCAGCCGGGCCGACTTCGAGGCCATGTTGCGCGATCCGGTCGCCCAGCAGCATATGCAAGCGGCCCTCGCCATGGCCCAGGCCGCGCCAGTCCTATACGAAGTGGCCTTCACCGACGAGGTGGCAGTATGACGACAGCCCCCGCCCCAACGCTACAGCAGGTAAGCGGCCAATTAACCGCCACTGCGCCGTTCCGCTTGGCCCAATCGCTGGCCTTCCTCGGCGGCTTCCCGCCGACACAGGGCGAGCAGGTGTTTGCGCCGCAAAGCGTGACCAAAGCTCTGGCGCTGGCGGGGCAGGCCGTGGTGTACCGGCTGACCGCCGACCTCAGCGATCCGACCACCCTAGCCTATACGCTCTGGTCGGCTACGCCCCTCAGCGCGGCGGATCAGGCGGCGGTGGCCGACCGCATCGCCTTTTTCCTGAGCCTGGGCGATGATTTGCAGCCGTTCTACGCCATCGGCGCGGCCGATCCGCAGTTTGCCCCGATCATCCGGCAACTCTATGGCCTGCACCAGGTCAAGTTTCCCACGCCGTTTGAGAACGCCGCCTGGGCCGTGCTGACCCAGCGCAACCGCATGGACATCGCCGCCGGCATGAAGGGGCGGCTGATCGCACGCTATGGCCCCCACCTGACCGTGGAAGGCACCGAGTACGCGGCCTTCCCGGAGCCGGGCGTGTTGGCGACCGCCGCGCCGGGCGATCTCGCCGCGCTGGTCGGCACCGCACGTCGGGCCGAGTATTTGCAAGCGGTGGCTGAGGCGTTCGTCGGCGCGGACGAAGATTGGCTGCGCCACGGGCCGTATGACGCGGTGAACGCTTGGTTGCAAGGGGTACGCGGGCTGGGGCCGTGGTCGGCAGGCTTCGTCATGCTGCGCGGGCTGGGCCACATGGATCGCCTGCCGCCGGGCGAAGGCCGCCGCGATGCGGCCCTGGCTCGCACCTACGGCAACGACCACCAGCCCAGCCCCGACCAAGTGCGGGCGATCACCGAGCCGTATGGTCCCTGGATCGGCTATTGGGCCTATTATCTGCGCGTGGCGGGCTAGTTATGCCCCCGGCGACGGCGCTTAAAGCTGAGGTAGGCCAATGAGCCGCCCGCCACCAAGCAGGCCGATCCCAGCCCGGTTCCCCAGGCTTCGCCGCTCAGGAAGCCGCCAATATAGCCCAAGCCTTTGGCGAGCAACAGCACGCCCGCATGAGAAAACGCAATCGCGCCAATTCGGATCGCCAATAACATGAGGAGGTCTCCTAGCGGCGCTTACGCACCGGGGCGCGGGCGCATGAAGCCGAGATAGGCCAGGAAGCCGCCGGCCACCACACAGCCAAAGCCCATCAGCGCCCAAAAGAGCTGCCCGGTCATAAAGCTGCCCGGAATATAGCCTAGCCCCTGGCCCAGCCAGACCAAGCCTAACAGGATGAGGACCACCGCCCCAATTCGCATCGCCGGCAACATCAGAAACGCTCCTAAGCGAACCGCGCGAACAGCACGCCCAATTCATACAGCAAATAGATCGGCACCGCCACAATGGTCTGGTTCACCGGGTCGGGCGTGGGCGTGATGATCGCGGCGATCACAAAAGCGATCACGATCATATAGCGCCGGATGCTACCCATGCGCTTATAACCGACCAAGCCCAGCTTCGCCAACAAAAACATCACTGGCGGTAACTCGAACGTCACGCCCACCGCCAGCAAGAAAGTCGTGACGAAGCCGATATATTCGCCAATCGGTTGGATGCTCTTGATGTCGGTGCTGCCGAACGTGTAGAGGAATCCCAGCGCACTGGGCAAGACCAACGTATAGCAAAACATCACCCCGGCCAAGAAAAACAGCGTGACCAACGGGATGCTGAGGATCGTCCAGCGCCGTTCTTTGCTCGTCAGACCGGGGGCCAGGAAGCGGAACAATTGATAGACGATCAGTGGCATCGCCAGGATCAGGCCGAACGTCAGCGCCACCTGGAAATAAGTGGCAAACTTTTCGGTCGGCGAGAACGCCGCCACGGACACCGTGGGCGGCACCAAGCGGATGAAGAGGGCGATCAGGCGATCCACAAACAGAAAGCTGATCGTCGTGGTGAGGACCACGCCCAGCACGGTCTTGATCAGGCGGTCGCGCAGTTCGCGCAGGTGTTCGACCAGCGCCATGCGCGCCTCCGCAGCCATTGCTGGGCGCGGCGGGCGGGGCGGGCGCGATGCAGAGCGGTTAAGCATAGGGCACACAAAAAGGGAGCGTGATCGGCGCGGGCCGATCACGCACCCCAGAAACCGGGCGGCTTACGCCGTGGCGGGGCTGCCGGCCAAATAGCTCTCGATATAGCCGGTGATGCGATCCACGGCTTCGTTGACGTTGCCGATATTCGCATCTTCGTCGGCGATTTTCAGGCCACCGAACGGCTCGAAGGTGTCTTCGATGCTCATCAGCAGTTCGACCATATCCAGCGAGTCGGCCCCCAGGTCGGTGAACGTCGCAGTGGGCGTGACCTTCGCCTTGTCTACTTTCAGCAGATCCACGACCATGTTGTTGAGCAGCACCTCGACCAGCCCACGGGTATCCTTACCTTGCATATCGCCGGCGGCCACATCGTACTTCTGCGTAGCGATGCCGCGCAGCACAGCCTGGGCCAGGTCATCATCGCTCATGTCTTGCGCTTCGGCTGCGTCTAGCCCGTAGTCACGGGTGGCGACTTCACGCAAATGTTCGCTTACTGCACTCATCGGTTTACCTTCTTTCACAACTAAAGGTGCTAACGGTTAGTGGGCCCGCCGGCTGGCCGCTTGGGTTGCGACGGTGCCCAACACGCCATTGATAAAGCGGCTGGAGCTATCACTGCCAAACCGCTTGCCCAGTTCCACGGCCTCGTTGATCGCGGCTTTGAGCGGAACGTCGGTGTCGAACAGCACTTCCTGGATCGCCAGGCGCAAGATATTTTTGTCCACCTTCGCCATCTGGTCCATCGGCCAGTTGGGGGCCGCTGCCGCGATGATCGCGTCCAATTCGGCGATATGAGCCGCCACGCCGCGCACTAGGGCTTGGGCGAACTCTACGCCTTCCGCCGGTACAGCGTTCTCGGCCAGATGGCGGGCCAACACCTCGTGGGCCGCATGGCCGGTGGTGTCAACCTCAAACAGCGTTTGCAGCGCCACAATGCGCGCCACACGGCGCACGCTGGTTGCCACCTACTGGCCCGCGCCTGCCGCCGCCGGCAAGGGCAGGCGCGGACCGGGACTGCCGGGGTCGGGCGCACCCAGCGGCCTGCCGAGCGCCGCATCCACCAAATCGTCCATGTGGCGCGGCAGGAACCCGGTATCCAATTCGGCCTGGGCAAACGCCGGGTGGGCCAAGATCTGCTGCTGGAAGGCGATGGTCGTCACCGGCCCCAAAATAATCGTCTCGCCCAACGCCCGCCGCATCCGCGCAATCGCCTCGTTGCGGTCCTCGCCCCAGACCAGGATCTTACCCAGCAACGAGTCGTAGCTGGTCGGCACGCTATAGCCGGAATAGACGTGGGAGTCTACGCGCACTCCGATTCCTCCCGGCGGCAAAAATAATTGGATCGTGCCGGCCTGGGGCAAAAAGCCTTTCGCCGGATCTTCCGCGTTGATGCGACACTCGATGGCGTGCCCTGTTATTCTAATCGCTTTCTGTTGCAGCGTCAAGACTGCGCCCGCCGCGATGCGGATCTGCCACTTCACCAAGTCCACGCCCGTGACCATCTCCGTGACCCCGTGTTCCACCTGGATGCGCGTGTTCATCTCCATAAAATAGTAGCCGCCACTGCGGTCCACCAAAAACTCCAGCGTGCCGGCATTCGAGTAGCCGATGTGTTTGCAGCCCTTGACCGCCGCCGCACCCAACGCTTTGAGCAGCGCATCCGACAGGCCCGGCGCGGGCGCTTCTTCCAGCACCTTCTGGTGGCGGCGTTGCAACGAGCAGTCGCGCGTGCCCAGGTGGACGGTGTGCCCGAAGTTGTCGGCCAGCACTTGCACTTCGACGTGGCGCGGCCCGATCAGGTATTTTTCCAGGTAGAGATCGGGGTTGCTGAAAGCGTTGCGCGCTTCGTTGCTTGCCACGGCATAAGCCGCCGCCAGATCCGCCTCGCTCTCGACCAGCCGCATCCCGCGCCCGCCGCCGCCGCCGACCGCTTTGAGCAGCACCGGGTAGCCGATCAGCGCCGCGTGTTCGCGTGCGTCGCTCTCGTTGAGCAGCGCCTCGGAGCCGGGCAGCACCGGCAGGCCGGCCTCTTGCATCGCCTTGCGCGCCTGGGCCTTGTCCGACATTCGCGTGATCACGTCGGGCGAGGGGCCGATAAAGGTCAGCCCCAACTGAGTGCAGATTTCGCCGATATAGGGATTCTCGGACAGGAAGCCGTAGCCGGGGTGGATCGCATCGCAGCCGCTGATCAGCGCGGCGCTCATCACGGCGGGGATATGCAGATAGCTCTTGGCGGGTGGG
Organism: Chloroflexota bacterium; assembly: GCA_030853735.1. GTDB lineage: Bacteria > Chloroflexota > Chloroflexia > QHBQ01 > JAICKM01 > JAICKM01. Next base: position 5,509 of record JALYUO010000591.1, on the reverse strand, counting down.
GCGGGACCGATGCACACCGCTTCATCGGCCTCGCGCACGGCCAGCGTGTCGCGGTCGGCCTCCGAAAACGCCGCGACCGACGCGACCCCCAATTCCCGGCAGGCGCGCACGATCCGCAGCGCGATTTCCCCGCGGTTGGCAACTAGGACTTTCTTAAACATAGACTCGTCTTGCGTATTGCGTATTGCGTAAGATCATAGGGTTTATATTTCACTAGATCAGGTTAGCTATTGTGTGGTCTACTCATGAATTTCTCACCACAAAGACACAAAGGGTCTATCTATCAAAAATCTTCGTGTTCTTTGTGTCTTTGTGGTGTCATTCGTCGTTGCGAAGCGCAATACGCATCACGTTTCACGTTTCACGCTGCACCGCATCCACCTTATGCTGGGCCGAGGTCGGCTTGTCGTGGCGCTCGTCGATCTTGAGCGCGGTGCCGACGCGCTGGGCTCCGGCGGCGAAGATAGCGGCGTTCATGGCTTCGACGGCAGCCAGCACGGCAGCACGCTCACCTTCCAGCACCGTGCCCATCGCGCCGATCTGGTAGGTCACATCGGGATGCTGATCGAGCACGGCGAGGCCGGCGCGCACATAGGTGCTGACGCTAGGCGTGGCTGTGCCGATGGGCGAGAATTGCACTTCGGCGATTACTCTCACAGGTATGCCTCCGAGTTTTCGATGGTGGCGGTCGGAGCGATGCGCTTGATCAGCCCGGCCAGCACTTTGCCCGCGCCGATCTCCCAAAAGACCGTCACCCCGGCGGCGGTCATGGCCTGCACCGACTCGACCCAGCGCACCGGCGAATAGAGTTGCTCGACCAGCAATTGGCGGATTTCGGCAGGGTCCAGCGTGGGGCGGGCGGTGACGTTGGGCACCAGGGGCGCGACCGGCGACTCCAGCGCCACATCACTCAACAGGGCGGCCATCTGCACGGCGGCGGGCTGCATCAGGCGCGAATGCGAGGCGATGCTAACGGCCAACGGCACCACACGCCGTGCCCCGCGCTCTTTCGCCAGCGCCGTGGCGCGCTCAATGCCGGCGCGCGACCCGCTGATCACGGTCTGACCGGGCGCGTTGAAGTTCGCTAGATCCACATCGCAATCGCTGCACACGGCGGCCAACGTCGCATCGTCGGCCCCGATGATCGCCGCCATGCCGCTGCCGCCTGCGGCACCGTCGCCCGCTGCCTGCATGGCCGCGCCACGAGCGCGCACCAGGCGCACCGCCGCGTCCAGCGCCAGCGCATCACCGGCCACCAGCGCGCTGTATTCGCCCAGGCTGTGCCCGGCCAGGAACTGGGGATGGGGCAAGGCCACGCCGCGTTCGCGCAAGCTGACCAGATGGGCGATGCTGGTGACGAGCAGGGCGGGTTGGGCGTTAATCGTGCGGTCGAGTTCGGCTTGCGGCCCGTCGAAGCAGAGGCGCGAGAGCGCGAAACCAAGCGCCGCGTCCGCTTCTTCGTAGACACTACGAGCGGCGGTTTCGGATTCGTAAAGCGCCTTGCCCATACCGACCGTTTGTGACCCCTGGCCGGGGAACACCCAGGCGACTCCGCTCAAGCGTCCCACCCCCAACGCACCACAGTGGCCCCGCTGGTGAGACCGGAGCCGAAGCCGACAAACACGAGGTTATCGCCGGGTTTGAGCCGCCCGCTGTTGGCTACTTCGCACAGTGCAATCGGGATGCTGGCTGCGGACGTGTTGCCCATGCGGTCCACGTTGACAAAGATGCGCTCCATGGGGAAGTTCATCCGCTTGGCAACCGCGTCAATGATGCGCGTGTTGGCCTGATGCGGCACCACCAGCGCGATGTCGTCTTGCGTCAGCCCGGCGCGGCGGATCGCATTGGCAGCATCTTCGCTCATCGTCCGCACGGCAAACTGGTAGACTTCGCCACCGTTCATGTGGATGTAATAATCAGACTCGGTCAGCACCCCCGCGCCACCCGGTTTGGCGCTGCCGCCGGCGGGCACGCGGATCAGGTCGGCCCCCGACCCCTGCGCGTTAAGCACAAAGGACAGCACGCCGGCGGGCGTATCACTGGCCCGCAAGACCACCGCGCCCGCGCCGTCACCGAACAGCACACAGGTGGTGCGGTCCTTGAAGTTGAGGAAGCGGCTCAGGGCTTCCGCGCCGATCACCAGCACGTTGCGGTAATTGCCCGTTTCGATAAACTGGCTACCGGTGACGAGGGCATACATGAAGCCGGAGCAGACCGCGCCCAGGTCGAAGGCCGCCGCTTTGCTCGCGCCCAGCGCCTCTTGCACTAGGCACGCGGTCGAGGGCAAGAGATAATCCGGCGTGCAGGTGGCAACGATGATCAGGTCCAGTTCGTCGGCGCGCAGATCGGCCTGCGCCAGCGCCTGCCGCCCGGCCTGCGTTGCCAGGGTCGCGCAGGTCTCATCATCGGCCAAGAAGTGGCGTTGGGCAATGCCGGTGCGGGAGCGCACCCATTCGTCAGACGTGTCCACAAAGGTCGCCAACTCAGCGTTTGTGACGACCCGTGCGGGCAGATACATCCCCCAACCCCGGATCGCGGCATAAGTTTTCACAGCTCTGCTCCTGCTCCTGTGGGACGGCTCCAACCCTGCCGGCGGATATAAACGCGGGGTCGCCCAACAGATCGGCTATCCACCGATCCGCCGGCAACCCCGTGGTCGCAGTTACTCTTCGGTATCTTTCGGCTGCTTGATTTCGTAGACTTGCAGCCCTTTATAGGTGCCGCAGGTGGGGCAAACATAGTGCGAACGGTGCATATCGTGGCAGTTTTGGCACTCCACGATGTGGATCGCTTTGAGCAATTGCGCCGCACGGCGCTTGCCCTGTTGTGAGCGCGAGATGCGTTGTTTTGGAACAGCTCCCATGGCGGGTATCGACTCCTTTAGCGGTCAAACGACTAGCGTCAACTGTGCGCCGGGCCGGCTGCATCGTCACTGCTGATCAGCAGGCGCGACAGGGCCGACAGGCGCGGGTCCAGGTCTTCGGTGGGGCAATCGCACGCGCCCAGGTTCAGGTTGGTGCCGCAGGTGGGGCACAGCCCCCGGCAGTCCGCGCTGTGCAGCGGACTCATCGGCAGCGCCACCAGCAGCGTCTGGCGCACCGGCTCGGTCAGGTCGAGGATATGGTTCTGATCAATCTGGAAGGCTTCGTCGGCCTCTTCGTCGGCTACTTCGTCTTTGATGGTATGGCCGCTGACCACATCAATGGTCTGACGGAACAGTTCATCCAACGCCGATTCAACCGGCTGCACAAACGGCTCCAAGCAGCGGCTGCACACGAGATCCGCTGCTGCCGCCACCGTGCCGACGGCGCGCACTTGGCCGCGCAAGCCGGTCAGCTTGACGGTGCCATGCACCTCGTGCGCCACGAGCGCCGCCGGGTCGCCGGACAGAGCTTCACTCAGCACCAATTCGGGCATCCCGAACTCGTAGCTGCGCTTGCCCCCAACCCCTTCTTTCAGTAACTGGGCGACGTTAAATTCCATCTCCGTATCCATGTCCCGCGCTCCCCCGCCCACTTCATGTGTGAATTAGACCATTGTATTATAGGGATCACGCGCCTTGCTGTCAAGCACGGTTGCTGACGTAACCATGGCTCTCGCAAAGTCCTATTTACGGACTATCGTTCGCTTGCCAGCCCTGTGCTGCCGCCTGAACAACGCTTCCCAATGGTATGGGAAGCGGGCGACGCAGGCGTAGCAGCAGCCGGGACAGACCAGGCGCATAGCGCCCACTAAACTGAACGATCCGCGGTAGTCGGACTTTGCAACAGCCATGCTGACGTAACTGTTCAGTCTGTACAGGCAGGGGAGATCACAGGGCGTAGGGTGTAGTCGCGCACGGCGGTGCGCCGTACGCGTGGCCGGGCGGCAAATCCCGTTCCGCCTGCTCCTGACTATTTGCTGCGCCTCAGCTTACGGTCAGGTCCACAGATCGGCTGCTAGGCCACGAATACGGCGCACCGCCGTGCGCGACTACACTCTACGCCCTACCATTACAGCCCACCGACTGCACAGTATCACACCCCGTCTAGCAGCCTGTCGGAGAGAACGATTTTGACTAAACTTCTCCCCACTGGAGGCTATTTTTAGCCCGAAAAGTAACGATCTCACCCCACTTATGGGGCCAAAACAGTCGAAAATAGGGTCGGTTGGTTTCTCTCCGACAGGCTGCTAGCTCCCCCTCTCCCAACAGGAGAGGGGGCTGGGGGTGAGATCGGCGCGCCTACCCCTACGGCACGCAGGTGGCCGGCGGACTGAGGACCGCCAGATACACGATCTTGGCGATCTGGCCGCGGAAGGCCGAAGCCGTCGGGCGGAACGTGCGGTCGCTATAGCCGCTCACCACGCCCCGGCACACCGCCGTCTCGATAAACGGATAGAACACATTACTCGCGGCCACATCGGTGAACGTCGGGCGGTCGGGCGTATGCAACGGCCAGTCCGCGCCGATCACCACGATCTTGGTCAACTGGCCGCGCGTCACAAAGTTGCTGGGCCGGAAGTAGGGTCGGTGCCCACTGTCGCAGGGTTCCGCCGCGCCCGTCTGCGGATTAACCCCGCCACAGGTGTAGCCACTGACCAACATATGCGCCGCCGCCGTTTCGATCAGGTTATAGAACACATTGCCGGCATCCACATCGGCAAAGGTGCCCGTCGCCGGGGGGGTCACGGCGGGGATGTTGAAGGCCAGGGTCACGATCTTGGTCATTTGGCCGCGCGTGGTGTTGTTGAACGGCTTGAAGGTGCCGTCGCTGTAGCCGCTGATCACGCTCCGGCAGGCCAGATAATAGACCCCTTGATAGTAGTAGGCGGTCGGGTCCGTCACATCGCTGAAGCGGATCGCGCAGGGCGTGCCCGTCGCCGTGATCGTCCCCGCCGGGCCGGTCGCGGTCGCCGTGGGCGGCGTGCGGGTGGCCGTCGCCGTGACCGGCCCCGCTGTGCGCGTGGGGGTCGCCGTGATCGCACAGGGCGGGCTGATCACCTGGAGCGTGTAGGCCGCGCAGCCGGTGTTACTGAGATACTCCTCCACCACCACGATCAGGGTGGTGTTGGCGGGCACGGTGACACTCAGCGTGAGCTGCCCGGCAATCGAGTTGCCGCCGGAGTCGCCTAGGTAGTTGGCGCACAGGTTGGTCGGGTCAAAGCTGTCCCGATAGAGTTCCACCTGGAGCTGTGAGTTGCCGCAACCCGTGCTGTCCACCACCAGGGTGTAGCACTGGGGGCTGTTGGCAACATTGACCACCGGATAGCTGTCGTAGTGATAGCTTTGCTGCCCGCCGATGGCCGGACAGACTGGAGTCACGCCGCAACTACTGGGCGGGCCGACGACAGTCAAATAGCTGGTATGCGCGGCATCCTGCGCGGTGATGCTGCCGTTGTAGGTTTGCCGGTCGCTCGCGCAGGTCGGCTGCGCCGTCGCGCTGGGAGTCGCGCTAGGCAGTACGGGCGTGCGCGTCGCGCTGGGCAGCACGGGTGTGCGCGTCCCCGTGGCCGTCGCGCTGGGCGGCAC
>JALYUO010000586.1 GCA_030853735.1 Chloroflexota bacterium | reverse complement strand
GCCGAACACCTGACCCTCATCACCGGCACGCTCGTCTGCCGCCTCGGTCCGCACACTGTCACCCTGGCCCCCGGCGACTCACTCGCCTTCCAGGCCGACGTGCCCCACGCCTTCAGCAACCCCGGCTCCGACCCCTGCGCGTACTTCTTGGTGATCGACTCGCGACCGTCATTGGTCCGCTAACGGAGGCTTGAATGGATGCAACGGCACCACAAACACTGCAAGCCTGGATTGAAAGTGTGCTAGCGCGCTCCATCACGAAGCTGAATCACGCCTATTGGCGCAATGAACAGGCAGAAACAGAGACTGAGCCACTATATCACAAAACGCGCCTAGTGCCGCTCGAAAAGCAGCATAGCACTCCCCCGCCGCCCGCCCTGGCAGTGCCTGATACACTACTGCAACAACTCTACCACAAACTATTTCGCCGCCGCTGCGAAAGTGCCGTATGGAACGCGGTTATCTGGCACCTCAGCCAGCCGCTACCCTCAGCCATCGCGCATGATTTGCTGGATCGGCTAGGACAACGAATAGAAACGACCATGGAGCATAGCCGGCAGCAGGATGATGTGCAGTGGCGCTTGGCGGCGTTGCATGGCGAAGCGCTACAAACCCTAGTACTTGAACGCTACACCCAGGAATGCTTCAGCACGGAGGATCTAAACGAGCTATTCATACGCCACCCCGACAGCTTTTGGTGGCTATCGTTCTTCGTCGCCAAGCAGGCTTCTTCGTTAGAAAAGGAACAATTATTTTGGCGTATGGCGAATCAGCGGGCCCATCCCGATACACCGTGGCAGGTGATTGAAAAGGGGATCATCCCGCAGATGTATACGGATGCCGAATACCCGCCCGCCCCATTTCAGGCGGTGCTTGATTCTCTGCGTGATAATTACTTGTTGCTCGTCGGGTTGGCGCGCCTGCACACCGACAGCCAGGAAAAAGCGGATTTCTATTTATCTGCCGTGCGAAGCCATCCCCGATCAGCCGAAATCATGAAGGTTTACGTTCGCACGCAACAGATGAAGCAGGCCGAAGAAGCGACATTAGACAAAGTGCTCTTTGAGCAACTCTATAGTACCGCAGACAGCGAAATCTGGTACAAGCTCGCCGCCAATCCCAGTCTGGATGACACAGCCTGCCGACGGCTCTACTCTGCTACAGACAGTAACATCGCGCTATGCTTGGCCGCGAATCCCGCGACCCCGACCGATCTTTTGCAAACCTTACGCCAAATACAGGCGGTCAGGTACGCACGACAAATCCGTAGCACAGCCCTCGCGCAGTTGCGAGAACGACACGCCTATCCCATCCCTTACAATCCACGCAACAGCCCCTCTAGCCCTAGCAGATAGCTGTCCACGCCGAGGCCGCTGATCAGGCCGCGACAGACCGCCGTCAGCACCGAGGTGTGGCGGAAGGGTTCGCGGGCGTAGACGTTAGACAGGTGGACTTCGATCACCGGCAGATCCGCCCCGGCCAGGGCATCGCGCAAGGCATAGCTGTAGTGGCCGAACGCGCCGGGGTTGATCAGGATGCCCTGCGCCCAGCCCTGCGCCGCCTGGATCGCATCAATCAGCGCGCCCTCGTGGTTCGACTGCACGCTGCGTAACGTGGCCCGGTCGCCTGCCGCCACGACCAGTTGCGCGTCAATTTCGGCCAGGGTCGTGCGCCCGTAAATCTCCGGCTGGCGCTGGCCCAGCATATTGAGGTTCGGCCCGTGCAGGACCAGAATGTGGTGCATGGTAGCTCCTGTTGCGTGAAACGTGAAGCGTGAAACGTGAATATCGATTCAGCGTAGCCAACTTGTCGCCTGACAAGGAACGGACTGTAGGAGGGTGGCTCCGCCCCGCGACGGTTCCCCGACCGCAATCTCCCCACGTAGGCTACCGCGCCCATCACGAGCAGCCGGCCACGGTCGCGGGACGGAGCCACCCTCCTACAATTGCGCGCTATCTATAGTAATTCAGCAATAGCGCGAAAGTCGCCCTGTGGGAGCAAAACA
>JALYUO010000569.1 GCA_030853735.1 Chloroflexota bacterium | reverse complement strand
CTTCCAGCCCCAACATCCATTCCATACCACATCATCCGCATCCCCCGTGTCTCCGTGTCTCTGTGGTGTGCGATAATCCGAACTCCGAACTCCGAACTCCGTCGCTTGACACTCGCCTAAAGGCTGGCGTATGATTAAGCGCCACGCGGGGGGTGCAATCCGGCGTGCGTATACTAATGTAGAGCAATCAATGGATAGGCCGGGGCCGGGTGTTTGTGGCAAGGCAGGGCTTATCTGGAAGGTGAACAAGGGTTATGGCGACAAAATTGGTGATCGTGGAATCGCCCACGAAGGCGAAGACGATCAGTAAAGTGTTGGGGCGGGCCTACCAGGTGCGCGCATCGGGCGGTCATGTGCGCGACCTGCCCAAGACCAAGCTGGGCATTGATACCGAGAACGGCTTCGAGCCGCAGTATCTGGTCAGCCGCGACAAATCGCAGACCGTCAAGGAGCTGCGTGCGCTGGTCCAGGCGGCGAGTACCGTCTATCTGGCGACCGACCCTGACCGCGAAGGCGAGGCCATTGCCTGGCATATCGCCGAGGCGACCGGGGCGCGTGGCGGTGGGCGCATCGTGCAACGCATCAGCTTCCACGAGATCACGCCGGAGGCGATCCGTGACGCGGTGGCCCACCCGCGCGAGATTGATATGCAACTGGTCAACGCCCAGCAGGCGCGCCGCTTGCTTGACCGGCTGGTGGGCTACAAACTGAGTCCGTTGCTCTGGAAAAAGGTGCAGCGCGGCCTATCGGCGGGGCGTGTGCAATCCGTGGCCGTGCGCTTGGTCGTCGAACGGGAGCGCGAAATCGAAGCCTTTGTGCCGGTCGAATACTGGACCATCGAGGCCGATCTGTGCCGTGCCGACCTGATGGGCACCGTCAAAAGCCGCAAAGAAGGCACTTTCCATACGGTGCTGAACGCCATCGGCGGCAAAAAGCCGGACCTGGGCAACGCCGAAGCCGCTGCGGTCGTGATGCGCGCGCTCGACGGCGCACAATACGCCGTGGAGACGGTGAAGCGCCGCGAAACCCGCCGCAACCCGGCCGCACCGTTCATCACCAGTACCCTGCAACAGGAGGCGGCGCGCAAGCTGAACTTCACCGCCCGCCGCACCATGCAGATCGCCCAGCAACTCTATGAAGGCGTAGAACTGGGCAGCGAAGGCTCCGTTGGCTTGATCACCTATATGCGGACCGATTCGACCCAGGTGGCCCATTCGGCGCAGGACGAGGCGCGCGTGGTGATCGCCGAACGCTACGGCGCAGCCTACGTGCCGGCCAGCCCGCCGCAATACACCAAAAAGGTGCGCGGCGCGCAAGAGGCCCACGAAGCTATCCGCCCGACCGGGCCGGGCCGCGACCCCGACGCGGTGAGCGCCCACCTCAGCGGTGAGCAATTGCGGCTCTACCGGCTGATCTGGCAACGCTTTATCGCCAGCCAGATGGCCCCGGCGATCATGGACCAGACCACCGTGGATGTCGGGGCCGGTCCCGCCGAAGCAAAAGTGCCTCGACCCTATACGTTCCGCGCCACCGGCTCGGTGATCAAGTTCCCCGGCTTCCTGGCCGTCTACCGCGAGGGCCAAGACCAGGGCGATGCCGCCGACGATCTCGACAAGAAAGCCTTGCCGTCGCTCAATGAAGCCGACCCGCTGGCGCTGATCAGCCTGCGCCCCGACCAGCACTTCACCGAACCGCCGCCGCGCTACACCGAAGCGACGCTGGTGAAAACGCTGGAAGAGAAGGGCATTGGGCGGCCCAGCACCTACGCGCCCATCCTCAGCACCGTGCAAGAGCGCGGCTACGTGGAGCGCACCGACAAAAAGTTCGTGCCCACCGACCTGGGTCGCGTGGTCAATGATCTGCTGGTCGAACAGTTCCCCGACGTGGTTGACGTGGGCTTCACGTCGCAGATGGAGGGCGAACTGGACGATGTGGCCGACGGGGTGCGCGAATGGCGGCGCGTGCTGGGCGAGTTCTATGGGCCGTTTGAGCTAGAGATCGCCCGTGCCGAACGCGAAGTGGCCCATATCTCGCTCGACAAGCCGGAGCCGGAAAAGCTGGGCGAAGCCTGCCCCGAATGCGGCAAGGATCTGCTGATCCGCACCAGCCGCTTTGGCCCGTTCGTGGCCTGTGCCGGCTTTCCGGCCTGTCGCTACAAGCGCAGCATCCCCAAACTGGTCGGCGTGCCCTGCCCCATCTGTGGCGAGGGCCAGATGGTCGAAAAGCGCAGTGGGCGCGGCAAAGTGTTTTTCTCCTGCGACCGCTATCCCGCCTGCACCTTCTCCACCTGGAACCGCCCGCTGCCCGGCGCGTGCCCGCAATGCGGCGGCCTGATCATGCAAGGGCCGAAAGGCGAAGGCGCAAAGTGCAGCCAATGCACCTGGGCCAGTGGCGAAGTGCCCGCCGACACCGGCCAAATCCCGCACAACAACGGCCCTATCGTCCCCGCCAGTGAGATGCCCGCCCGCCCCGCCGCGCGCGGCCGCACCAGCGCCGCCGGCAGCAAGACCACCGCGAAAGGCAAGACCAGCGGCAAAACCACGACCCGCAAACCCGCCGCGACCGCTAAACCCGCCGCCAAGCCCGCTACCCGCAAACCGGCCGCCAAAAAGAGCGCCTAAAACCCTGCGTGGTCTGCGTGTCTGCGCGCTGCAATCTGTCGTCTAACACAGGTATCAGTGGCCGCCTTTGACAGGGGCGAAGCGGCGGCGCTACAATGACCGCAAGAAGCCGCCGCTGCAAGCGAGGAAAACGGCCATGCGAATGCGCGTCACGGACGAAGGCTTGCGGATCCCCAAAGCTCTGCTACGTGAACTCGACGAGGTGGAGATTCGCCGGCAAAATGACGGAGTCATGATTGCTCCTGTAAGAGGAGCAGACTTTAATCAGGAGCATAGCTTCCCGACTATTGCTGATGATGATCCGATCTACGAACTGGGTAAGTATCCCGTTGAAGATGATGCAACGGATGCTGCGGTTAATTTAGATCACTATATCTCTATGGAGAGCGAACGGGGGTAGACACGGTTACCTAATAGGAGGACGATGATCATGCGAACGAAAGTCACCACTGAGGGTCTGGTAATTCCGCCGCTATGCTGGATGGCTGGGAGGAAGTGGAGATCCATCGGCACAACGGGTTTGTGTTTATCACCCCCGCTGTTGCCGAAGTGCCGAGTGCCGATGAGGACACCTACCCGGTCATTGCCGACGACGACCCGATTTACAACTTCGGCAAAAACCCTATTGACATTGGCCTTACGGATGCTTCGGTTAATCACGACAAGTACATTTATGGGTGAAGCTACTGCTGCAACCAGCTGCTGCTAGAAAGGAACACGACCATGCGAACAAAAGTGACTGCTGAGGGGCTAATGATCCCCAAAGCTCTGCTACGCGAACTAGACGAGGTGGAGATCCGCCGGCAGGACGGCGGGCTTGTGATCATGCCGGTGGCGGCTGCAGCCTCGACCGATGGTGCTGAGGACACGTACCCGATCATCCCCGATGACGACCCTATCTACGATCTCGGCAAAGATCCTATTGACATGGGCATTACGGATGCTTCAATCAATTTTGATAAGTACATCTATTGATGGAAGCAGTGCTTTTAGACACCAATTACTTGGTTGCGCTGGAACTTGTCACTGAGCAAAGTCATCAAGCTGCGGAGCGACACTGGCAAAGTCTACAAGGAAAGCTGCCGTCTCTTATAACTACCACGTACATATTTGATGAGGTCATGACGTTCTTTAACAGTCGTGGTCAGCATCAGCGTGCTGTTAAAGTTGGCAACAGCTTACGTAGCTCTTTTGTTGAACTAGTCCATGTGGACGAGGCGCTGTTTGAGGTGGGCTGGGCGTATTTTGTGCAGCACGCGGATAAGGCGTATTCGCTGACGGATTGCATTTCGTTTGTGTTGATGGCGCAGCGTGGCATTACGACGGCGTTTACTTTCGACCACCATTTCGCGCAGGCGGGGTTCACCCTGGTGCCGTGAGCAGGAGAGATTGCTATGCCGTGGAATCCTGAGCAGTATTTGCAGTTTGAGGCCGAGCGGGCCGCGCCGTTTGTGGATCTGCTGGCGTTGGTGCGGGTGCGGCCCAGCTTGCGAGTGATCGATCTGGGCTGCGGCACGGGCGAGCTGACGCGCCGGTTAGCGGATGCGCTGCCGGATAGCTCGGTGTTGGGGGTGGACAATTCGCCGGAGATGCTGGCGCGGGCGGCGGGGCTGGTGCGGCCAGGGCTGGCTTTCGCCGAACGGAGCATTGAGGCGACGCTGGCGGGTGCGGAACAGTGGGATCTGGTGTTTTCGCACGCGGCGATCCAGTGGGTGCCCGATCATGCGACGCTGGTGCCGGCGTTGCTGGGGTTGGTCGCGCCGGGCGGCCAGTTGGCGGTGCAGTTGCCGTCGAACCAGGACCACCTAACGCACCGCCTGATCCACACGCTGGCGGGCGAGGAGCCGTTCCGCAGCGCGTTGGGCGGCTGGACGCGCCAAGTGCCGGTGCTGGGCTTAGTGGCCTATGCCGATTTGCTTTATCACGCCGGCGGGCGGGATTTGACGGTGTTCGAGAAAATCTATCCGCACGTCCTGGCCGAAGCGGATGCGCTGGCCGAGTGGACGCGCGGCACGGCCCTGGTGCCCTACCTGGAACGCCTGCCACCGGAGTTGCATGAGCCGTTCCTGGATCGTTACCGCGCGGCGTTGCGGGCGCAGTGGCCGACGGGGCCGGTATTCTACGGCTTCCGGCGCACGTTGTTTGCGGCCACCCGCCCCGTCTGAGGCGGATTTCACCGCAAAGACGCAAAGAACGCGAAGGTTTTTGGGTAACGGTTCGGTCTATAGTAATTCAGCTAATGATCTGGAAAAGTGGTTGGCCCTACCAACGGAGGAGTCCGCACCCCCAGGTGCGAACTCCGAGGGCGGCGCGTCGTTCGCACCTGGGGGTGCGAACTCCTCTCTTTCATAATTTCTAGATCATTATCTGAGGTATTATAAAACGCAAAGCGTAATGCGTAAGTAGGTGTTCGCCTTTCTGGGCGTTCGCTACTTACGCATCACGCATCACGCATCACGCATCACGCATCACGCATCACGCACTACGGCATCGTGATCGTCAGCGTGCCGGTCATATAGTGATGGGGCTGACAGTAGTAGGTGTAGATGCCGGGCACGTTGAACGTGCGCTGATAGCTCTGGCCGCGCTGGATATTGCCGCTGTCAAAGCTGCCGTCTATGGCGGTGACGGTATGATAGTCCAGATCGTAGTCGGTCCAGCGCACCGTGGTGCCGGCGGGCAGGCTCAGGTTGGGCGGCTGGAAGGCAAAGCTCTCGATACGAACGTCCACACTGCCGGTGGACAGCGCGGCACAGTTGGGGAAGAAGGTATTGCCCACGATCTTTGCGGTCTGGCCCCGGCTGGTGGTGGCGCTGGGGCGGAAATAGGGTTGGCGCGTAGCGTTGCAGGGTTCGTTCGGCCCGCCACAATCGTAGCCGCTGATCGACCCCAGCGCGGCCAAGCCGTTGATCCAGGCGTAGAAGGTGCTGCCGGGCGCGATGTCGGCGAAGCGTTGCGCGCCGCCGTTACCCGTCAGCCCGTAGGCTTCCCCGACGACCTTGGCGATCTGGCCGCGACTGGCGGTGTTGCTGGGGCGGAAGTAGGGCCGCTGCTGCGCGTCGCACGGTTCCGCCACGCCGGTTTGCGGATTGCTGCCGCCGCAGGTGTAGCCGCTGACATAGGTGCGGCTTGCCATCTGCTCGACAAACGGGTAGAAGACATTGCCGGCGAGTACATCGGTGAAAGTTTGGCTCGTGGGGGTGCCGTTCAATTGCGCCGCCAAAGCGACGATCTTGGCAAGCTGCCCGCGTGACACGTTGGCGCTCGGCTGGAACGTGCCGTCTGCGTAGCCGCTCAGAATGCCGTGGCAGGCCAGGCATTGCACGAACGGATAGAACACGTTGCTTGACAGCACATCGCTAAAGCTGATGGTGCAGGCCGTGGGCGAGGGCAGCGGCGAGGGCGGCGTGGCGCTGGGGCCGGGCGTGTCGGTCGGCGGCATCGTCATGTCCATCGTCGGCGTGGCCGTGATGGAAGGCGTGCCTGGCCCCGGCGTGGGCGTGGCGGTGTTCGGGAGGGCGGTGTTGGTGGGTGTGATGGAAGGCGTGCCTGGCCCCGGCGTGGTCGTAGCGGTGTTCGGCGGGATGGTGTTGGTGGGTGTGACGGAAGGCGTGCCCGGCCCCGGTGTGGTCGTAGCGGTGTTCGGCGGGATGGTGCTGGTGGGTGTGGCGCTAGGCGGCACCGTGTTGGTGCTGGTGACCGTAGGCGTGCGCGTCGCGGTGGCCGGTGGCGGGGTGGCCGTCGCCGTGCCGCCGGAGCCGAGGATGCGGATCAGCGTGCCGGGCGAATAGCCCCCGGCCTGGATATACCAGAGCGCACCGTCCGGTCCGGTCTCAATATCGGTGCCACCAAAGATATTTTGCACCACGTTCACCGCCGTGATGTCGGTGCGGGCGGGGTTCAGATAGAAATGGCGCAGCTCCTGGTTGTTATAGGTCGCCATGAATATGCCGTTTGTCCATTGCGGGACACTGCCGCCGCTGTACACTGTGATGCCGACGGGTGCTTGGCAGCAGGAGGGGCCGAAGCGCGGTAGCGACCAGAGCGGGGCAATCGTGTTGTAGGTAGGATCAGGCGTGGTTGCGTCGTCGCAGGCATAATTTTGCCGCCAGCCGTAGTTGTAACCGCCCACGATACGGTTCATCTCATCATCGCAGTTTGGCCCGTTTTCGCTGGCAAAGATCCGTCCCGGCGTGAGTGGGTCAAAGGCGAAGTCGAAACTGTTGCGGAGGCCCATCGCATAGAGTGACGGTAGCGCGCCGGTTTGTGTGAACACCGGGTTATCAGCGGGAATCGTGCCGTCGGAGTTAATACGATGTATTTTGCCGTTTTTCACCGTTACGTCTTGCGAGTTAGCTGGGTTGGCGTTCTCGCCAATGGTGATATACAGCTTGCCGTCAGGGCCGAAGTGGATATTGCCGCCGTTGTGGTTGCCTGCGGTTTGCGGCGACTCGAATATCGTCTGGGGATTCGATCCGACTCCGTTGTTCTCAGTAAACCGCGCCACGCGATTAACGGTTGCAGGCGTAGTATTACAGTCGGTCGCCCCGACTGCGACCGTATAATACACATAGATATAGTGGTTGATGTTGAACTGTGGATCGACGGCTATACCAAGCAGTCCCCTTTCGGAGGCACAACTTACGCTGAAGGTGATGACGGGGTTGGCTTGCAGAGTGCTGTTCTGGAACAGGCGCACCTGGCCGGTGGTCTTTTCGGTGTAGAATAGACGGCCCTGTGGGTCAAAGGCCATCGCAATCGGGTTGGTCATGTTCGTCAGCATGGTTTGCGTGAACGCGCCGGGGGGCAGGGTTTCGGTGCCTTCGGTGGACGCGGCCGGCGCGCCCAGCCGGCTGCGGTCTGCTGCCGGGGCCGGCTGCGCCTGCACATTGGTCAAGGCAATCAGGCTCAGGCCGATCAGGCTGAGCAGAACGGCGACTGCTACGGGTACGAAGCGACGGGTGAAGAACGTTGCTGCGGGCATAGAACTCTCCTTTGCTGAATGGATCACGAGTTTTCCGGGTTGCTTCCCCATTGGTAAGCTATGGTTTATAACGAAGGCGGGGGGCTAGTGCGATGTATCCGCCGCTGAGTGGGGCGGTGCTGTTTTCGCCAGTTTGGTCGCCAGCCGAATGCGGCGGCGTTCGAGGTCGGCGGGGATGGCGCGGGTGACGGTGGGGCGCACCCACGGATCGGCGCAGAGAGCCAGGGCGCGCTCGACCAGCGCAACGGCTTCCGCGTACTCGCGGGTGTGGTGTTCGTAGTGTTTGGCGAGTTCGATGTAGGGGAAGACCAGCGTGGTGCCGCCTGCGACCAGTTCTTCCCAGATCCGCAGGGCTTCGTGGTGTTGGCGCAGCTTTTTGTGGGCCGCCGTCAGCCGTTGCAGCGTAACGGCACGCAGCGGTGCGCTCAACACGCCGGCGAGGGCGCGCTTGTACAGTCGCACCGCCGCCCCGTAGTTGCCCAGGTCTTCGTAGAGGCGGCCCAGGCCGTAACATTCGGCGCATTCCAACGGAGCTGCGTCGGGCGCGTGCAACAACCCGCCCAGGTGCCCGGCCAGCGCCAGCAGCGACAGCACATCCAGCCGGTTGTGTTCCAACACCGGGCGCAGGGCGTGGGCCGGGCCGCCGCGTAGGTACTCGAAATAGAGCGTGGGGATCAGCCAGCCGGGCACATCGCCGCGCCGCCGGAAGCGTAGCGCGTGGGCTTCTAGGTGGCCCAACGCGCACGACGGTAGCCAGTCTTTCCAGACCCGTCGCGCCGGAGCCAGCAGGTCGAGGTGCAACGGTTCGGCCTGGGCCGGGCGCATCCGGCTGAGGGTGAAGCGCGCTTCGATCAGCGGCCAGTCGAAGGCGCGCCCGTTGAAGCTGACCAGGCAGCCGCTGGCCCCCAGGTGGCGGTTCAGCAGGTGCAACAGCGCCCGTTCCGCGCCCAGTTCGGGCAGGAACAGTTGGCGCACCACAAACTCGTCGCCCTCGAAATAGCCGAGACCGACCAAAAAGACGTAGGTGCCGGTGCCGCCGGCCAAGCCGGTGGTTTCCGTGTCGAAAAACAGCAGGCGGCGGCGATCTTGCCCGGCAAAGCGCGGGCTGCGCCCCAGCTGACTCAGCGTGTCGTCGGGCAGCCCTAACAGCCGGTCCAACGGCACCGCGCCGTGCTGATAGCCCAACGGATAGCGCACCTCCACGCAAAAGCACGGCCCATGCGGCGTTTCCTCCCAGTGCCCTTCTGGGAATGCGGATTGCGGATTGCGGATTGCGGCATGAGCCGAGGCGGGGGCCGCGTCTGCGGGAATCGGCTGGGGACTGGTGCTGGTGGGTATAGCGGCGTAGGCTTCGCTGATTGCCGCTTGTGCGACGTTTTCCGCCACCGCAGTCTCGTAAGCTACCCGCAGGCCGTCGCGCTCCGCACTCGCCGCAGGGCGTGCGCCAAGGGATCGCATACGGTCACGGAGCGTCGTTGCGTCTATGGGGAAGCCTCCCGGCTGGTGCTAGATCCCTGCTGGGATCGGCATGATCACTTTAGGCAAAGTATAGCACAAATGTACCAGTCCCGTCAAAAACGCCGGCAGGCCGGGTGCGGCTCATCTTTTTGCGTACAGAGGTGCGGCGGGCTGGCCTAACCCCCCAACCCCCTTCCC
>JALYUO010000549.1 GCA_030853735.1 Chloroflexota bacterium | reverse complement strand
GTGCTGGGGATCGCCGTGCTACCTGCGCCGGCGGTTCCCGTGGGCACGGGGGGGCTGAGGGTGGAACCGGCTACGACGGCGGTCATGGTGCCGGTTGCGGCGCTGGTCGCGCGCAGGGGCGGCGTGGCCGGAGCCACCGCCACGGCGGTCGCCATGCTGGTGCTGATCACAATGGGAGTCGGGGCGGGCGTATAATCGGGCTGCGGGCCACACCCCACCACAGCGAGGGCCACGACCCCGCCTAGCCATTGCCATGCACGCATTTGCTCACTCCTTCGTCAGGTGTCAGGTGTCAGGTGTCAGGTGTCAGGGGTCAGGTGTCAGGTGTCAGTCGGCGGTCGGCTGCTTGTTAAGCGGTCTCAGCAGGAATGGGGCCGCGAAGGATTCGGCTTCCTGCGTGTATGCTGTGCCACAAGGCATCCTAACCCTATTATAAACTACAGTGTGCGCCCTTTGACATCCGTTCGTAAGCATCTTTTTCACCCCGCAGCCCGCGTAGGCGGGCTTCGTAGCGGTAGCGGCGAGTTCCAGTCGCCTCGGACCCCGCCATTTAGCTGCGTCGGCCCCGAAATACCAGACCTGCCAAGTTGACAACACGCCCCCCGATCAGGTAGAGTTAGCGTAGCACCGGGCCTGGCCCGGCAAGCGAATAGGGCGCGGGAGCCGCTAACGCGGCTGAGAGGTGAGCCTTGCTCACGACCGCCTGAACCTGATCTGGGTCATGCCAGCGAAGGGAGCTTCCATAAGATTCGGTATAGCTTTCTCTAGGCGCAGGCATTTTGCCCGCGCCTTTTTCCTGTGCGCGGATTACTGAGAAGGAGTACACTATTCGATGCAACAGAAACAATTTTGGCTGAGGGGGGCGCTGCTGGCGGCGACGTTACTGACAGCCTGCGGCGATCCCACCCCGACCGCGATCATTCCACCCAGCACCCCCGGAGCGCTGACAAAGGTCACGTTGGCGCTTGATTGGACCCCCAACACCAATCACACCGGTTTTTATGTGGCCCAGCAAAAGGGATGGTATCGCGAACAGGGCATTGACCTGCACATCCTGCCCTATTCCGATGCGGCCAGCCCCGATACCCTGGTCGGCTCCGGCCAGGCTGATTTCGCCGTCAGTTTTGTCGAACAGGTGGTGCTGGACCGCGTGAACGGGCTGCCGGTCAAGTCAGTGGCGGCGTTGGTGCAACACAACACCTCCGAACTGGTCACGCTGAAATCCTCCGGCTTGGATCGGCCGGCCAAGCTGGCCGGCAAACGTTACGCCGGCTTCGGCACGCCCTATGAGGAGCCGGTGATCAGCACCGTGATCCGGCATGACGGCGGTAGCCAGGGCAAGATCGAGAACATCACCTCAAATACCGGCGGGCTACAGGCGTTAGAAGCCAAGCAAGCCGATTTCGTCTGGATCTATAAAGGCTGGGAAGCGATCCAGGCCCAGCATGACGGCGTGGCCCTCAACGAGTTCCTGATCCGCGACTACGGCGTGCCCGATTACTACAGCCCGGTGCTGATTACCAGTGAGGCGTTGCTGCGTGACAAGGCCGACCTGGGGCGGCGCTTCCTGGCGGCCACCGCCCGTGGCTATGAGCTGGCGATCCACGATCCGATAACGGCAGCGGATCTGCTGATCGCCGCCAACCCACCCGACACATTCCCCGATAAGGCGCTGGTGCGCGAAAGCAGCCAGTACCTGGCGACGGAATACCAAGCGGGTGCGCCGCGCTGGGGCGATCAGACCCTAGCGGTCTGGACGGGCTACCCCCAGTTCATGCTCCAATCGGGGCGGCTGGAAGATCCCAATCATCAGCAGGTGACGACGCTGGACTACGCCGCGCTGTTCACCAACGATCTGCTGCCGGCCAAGTGAGTGAACCGCTGGGGGTGCGCGTCGCCGGCCTGAGCAAGCGCTTTCACCAGGCCGGCGGCGTGTTGCCGGTATTGGATGGGCTGACCTTCGACGTAGCGCCGGGCGGCTTCGTCAGCCTATTGGGGCCGTCCGGCGCGGGCAAATCCACGCTGCTCGGCATCCTGGCCGGGCTGGACGCGCCCACCACCGGCACCGTGACGCTCTACGGCGCAGACACGCCGCCCGCCCCGCCCCGCCTGGGGCAAGTGGGCTTGATGCCGCAACGCGACCTACTGCTGCCCTGGCGCAGCGCGCTCGACAACGCGACGGTCGGGCTAGAAGTGCGCGGCGTGCCGGTCGCCCAAGCACGGGCGGCGGCCCTGGCCCTGTTCCAGGCATTTGGCCTGAGCGAATTCGCGGCCAGTCCGCCGGCGGCGCTCTCCGGCGGGATGCGCCAGCGCGTGGCGTTCGCCCGGTCGGCGCTGGCCGCGCGGGGGTTGCTCTTGCTGGATGAGCCGTTCGGCGCGCTGGACGCGCTCACCCGCGCCGCGATGCAGGAGTGGCTGCTAGGCGTGTGGGAGCAGTTGGCGACCACTGTGATCCTGGTCACGCACGATGTGGACGAGGCGGTGCTGCTGTCGGATCATGTCTATGTCCTTAGCCCGCGCCCGGCCCGCATCGCGCACCAGGCGACCATCCCGCTGCCGCGCCCGCGCAGCCTCGACAGCGCCGCCGCACCGGAGTTCGCCCGCCTGCGCGCCGAATTGCTGGCCGCCCTGCGCGTTGCGGGCAGCTTACCCGCCGGCCGGCACCGCGCAGAGCCGGTCCGATGATCCGCTCCCGGCGCTGGGCAGGCCGGCTGCTGCCGCCGGTGCTGACGATCATCGGCTTGGTACTGGTCTGGGAAGCAGGGGTCCGGCTCACTGGCGTGCCGCGCCGCCTGTTGCCCGCGCCGTCGGCGGTGGGCGAGGTGCTGATCAGCGATGCGGCGATCCTGCGCGATCAGGCGGCGGTCACGCTGCTGGAGACGGCTATCGGCTTCGCCCTGGCGATGGTGGTAGGTCTCGGCTTCGCCATGTTGATTGACCGCAGCGCACTGCTGCGCCGGGCGATCTACCCCCTGCTGGTGGCCTCGCAAACCGTGCCCAGCATTGCCTACGCGCCCCTGCTGATCATCTGGTTCGGCTACGACATCTTGCCCAAAGTGCTGGTGGTGCTGGTCTACTGCTTCTTCCCCGTTACGGTGGCGGCGCTTGACGGCTTTCGTGCCACCGATCCCGATCTGATCCGCCTGTTTCGCACCTTTGGTGCGTCGGGCCGCCAGATTTTCACGCGGGTGCGCTTCCCCCATGCGCTGCCTGCCATCTTCTCCGGCATCCGTATCGCCATCACCTACAGCGTGACCGGGGCCATCGTCGGCGAATATGTGGGAGCCGCGCAGGGGCTGGGTATCTATATCCAGCGCCAGAAAAACAGCTTCGCCGTAGATCGCGTGTTCGCCGCCATCCTGGTCGTCACGCTCCTCAGCGTCGGCCTCTTCGCCCTCGTCGCGCTGATCGAGCGCCTAGTCATCCCCTGGCACGGCCGCCGACCGGCCCGCGACCGCCGCGCATAGCCGACCGGCCCGCGACCAGCCGCAGAATCGCCCCGCTCACGCCGGCGGTGCGGCGGCCCAGCTATGTTTACGCAGGCTGACGAGCGCCTGATCCGCGTACTGCCGCACAGTGGCAACGGGATCGCCCTGCGCCAGTTGCTCTAGTGGCGGGCGCAACTGCGGCCAGCCCATTGCCACAGCCGCTTCCACCGCCGCCTGACGCACTAACGGCTCCGCATCGCTCAGTGCCTGCTGGAGATACCCAGCATACGTCGCATCGTACTCCGCCGGCGCGGCCACCCCGGCGTGTAACACCGCCAACTCGCGGTCTTCCGTTGTCTGCGCGGTCTGTAGCAGGTCGGCAATGTCACTATCGCTGTAGGTGGCAAGCCGTTTGCGGATGAAGGCAGCGGCGGTGTCTATACCCACGCCGGAGAGTAGGAAGTAGCGCACCCCCATGCGGGGATCTTGGATGTATTGGATCGTTGTAGCGTCGCCATCGGTTTCCCAAGCGACACGGTACATTTCGTTCTCGCTATAGGGGGTAAAAGCGTACTGAGACCAACTAGTGTTATAGGCCGCCAAGCGTTCAACATCGCGCAATTCTAGCGAGTCTTTCAGGACGATACGAATCCAGTTCACCGTAGGATACTCCCAACCTTGCTCTGCCAGCGCAGAATCGCTTCCGTCGGCCCGCCCATCACGGTGCCCTTCGCCGGCACGACTCCAGTGCCCGCGCCGCGACAGTGCCTAGCGTTGCGTTGGGCTGGGTATGCAGCAAAGCCGCTAAGTCCGGCGCGAACTGCGGCCACTGCAACAACCCGGCAGCAAAGGCGGCTGCGTATTGCACTGCCGGATCGGGGTGCTGCAAGCCTGCTTGGAGGATCTCATAGGTCGTGGCGGTGTATTCTTCCGGGCCGCCACTCGCTAAACGGATCAAGGTTGCGGGGTCGCGTGCCGGCTGCTCACGGGCCTGTTGTTCTAGGACCACTAGCGGGATAAATTCCAAGTATTCGCCCAGCCATGTGCCGATTTGCTCAACCTCGTGCCGAGTCAATGCCTCGATAATCAGGTAGCGCACCGGTGTGCGGAAGTCATCCACCAGGGTGATAACAGCGCGTTGATCCTGATCTACCCAGCCGTAATGCAGCAGTTGCGCGTCTAATACTTCTTGGAAGGGGAAGCCCAAGTAGAGATCGTGTTCTTCCAGCCGTTCCAGCGCCCCTTGCACCAACTGCGCGCCAAATTTGTCACCCGGCGCGCAGTCTAACACATAATGCCGGCGGCTCACCGATTAGCTCCGTTCCCCACTGGCTGCTAACGTAGCCGACCGGATTAGCGATAGTTATTCGGGTTTTCGGTCAGCAACCCCTCAGCCTGCGCGGCCTTGATCTGTTCATTGTCGGCGGAGACGAAAGTCAGGGCTGGTAAGTGTAGCGTCCGCTGGGTTGCTTGAACTTCCAGGGCGGCAGCCAAGTGCATGGCATCGAAGCCTCGTAGCGTGTAGCGCTCCACCAAGAGCATCGCGCTCTCGGTGATCAGGACACTAGCTTCCATAATCCTGTACTGTTGCCGCCAGTCAAGCCGAAAGATGGCGGTAGCCTGTGTTGCGTCTGCTAATGCAATTTGCCCGGTGCGCGCTTTACGAAAGAGGGCGGCGATCATCTCCGGGCCGGTGAGCAGCACCATATAGAGGTCATGAGTCGCTGCTCGGTCAGTTAGGTGCTGGATCCAGACCGTCCCTTGTTCCAGCACATAACGCTTCACCAACGCACTCGTATCCAGGTAGTAGACCGCCAATCAGCGCCGCTCTTCGATGATCTGCTCGGAGATCGGTTGACCTTCTGCTCGGATCGGGGTCCGATTCGTACCTGGCGGGTCGGGCGTGAACGCTTTAATTTCGCGCAGCAGGCCCAGATCCAGCAACCGGTGCTGGAGGAGATCGTCTGACGCGGCTGTGACGGCGGGGACGGTGGGCGGATCGAGCAGACGGATTTCGACGCGCTCACCTTCACGGAGCTGCACATCTGCGGGCAGCACCACCCGATTATCCTGTACCACCCCGTAGTAAATCGAATCAGCCATTTGCTTGCTCCTCTCCTAGCCGCCTAGCGGCTACGGCTGTCGTCATTATAAGCAGGCCGGTGCTCGTTAGCAAGCCGTGTTCGCGCTCATCCCATCATAACGACGGCTTGCACCGCGAAGCCGCGCAGAACACGAAGATTTCCTAGTGTACCTACTCAGGCTTGAGGCTAAAAGGTGCAGCAAAAGCAGGGAATCCTGTCATGCTGAACGCAGTGACGAATCCGTTGGGGTGGGTAATCGGTCCGTCCGTAGGCGCAAAATACATTGGGCGACTCGCTCTCGTTAAAACGATCCCCGCGTCGGCAGATCCTGCACTGCGTTCAGTATGACCGATCAAAGGGTGACGGGTTACTAAAACTTAATGAATCCTTCACGTCTTCGCGGTGAGCAAGGTTTATGAACAGATGTCAAGTGTTCGCACCGGCGTAACCAGGAGCTATTCATTGTCAGAGATAACGCACATCCTCACTCCTTATGAGGAGTGGCGCACCCCTAGGTGCGGAACGTTGCCGACCGCTAGGCGAACCAAGCGCCACCCTCTCCCACACCGTTCCGCACCTAGGGGTGCGCCACTCCTCATAAGGAGTGAGGATGTGCGTTATCTCTGACAATGAATAACTCCTGGTTACGCCGGTGCG
>JALYUO010000059.1 GCA_030853735.1 Chloroflexota bacterium | reverse complement strand
AGCGGACACGCCGCACCCGCGCCGGGTGTCCATCCGGCGGGGCCAAGCAGCACCGGGCAGCATAGCGGAGCCGCCACACCCGCGCCGGGTGTCCATCCAGCAGGGCCAAGCAGCAGTGGCGGGCAGCATAGCGGAGCCGCCGGCAGCACGCACACGCCGCAACAGGGCGGCAGCACGCACAGCGCCCCCCCTGCGCCCAGCACTCAGCATGGTACGCAGCACGGCGGCAGCGGTCACGGCGAAACACACTAACCTCCGCAGCGCGAGGCAACAACAGGGCGGCTCTGGGAGCCGCCCTGTTTCGTCGCAAGTAACTGTTCAGCGTCGCCCCCCCCAACAAGCGCAGCAAGCAGCGCTGCTACAGCACAGGCCAATGGGTTGGTAGGGCCGGATTCTGCGCTGCGTCCAGAAGGCCGGGTTGCTCTGTTCTCCTCGCCCACTGGGCCGTTACCTTTCGCAGCCCTCAACGGCAGCCGGGCGGGCTGGTCAGCGCGGCGGTGACGATCTTGGCAATCTGGCCGCGCATGGACGGGTTCGCTGGGCGGAAGCTGCCGTCGCTGTAGCCACTCAGGATGCCGTGGCAGGCCGCCGTCTCCACATACGGATAGAACACGCTGCCCACCGCCACATCGTTGAAGGTGGCTACCGGCGGCGCGACCAACGCCCAGCCCGCCGCCCGCACCACGATCTTCGCTAACTGCCCGCGCGTCACGGCGGCACTGGGGCGATAGTAGGGGCGCTGCGCCCCGTCGCACGGTTCGCCGCCACCGCCACAGGTATAGCCGCTCACTAACCCGACCGCATCCGCTGTCTCCACATAGATGAAGAAAGTGCTGCCCGCCGGCACATCCGTGAAACTATGATCAACCAACTGCGGGTCCACGAGCCGGATGTTGAAGCCCAGCACCACGATCTTCGCTAACTGACCGCGCGTTGTCTGATTGAACGGGCGGAACGTGCCGTCGCTGTAGCCACTGATCGCGCCATGACAAGCCAAGTAGTACACGCCGGCGTAGTAGTACGCGCTGGGGTCGGTGACATCGGCGAAATGGATCGCGCAGGCGGTGGCGGTTGCACTGGGCAAGGCCGTGGCTGTAGCCGTGACCGTGCCCAGTGACGGGACTGTTGCGCTGGGCCGGACTGTGCTGGTGGCGCTGGGCACTTGGCTGGGTCCGGTGGTGACGGTGGCGGTCGCCGTGCCGGTCGGCACCACGCCAGTCGCTGTCCGTGTAGCGGTCGGCATGGGGACGCTGCTGGTCGCCGTCGCGGTATTCGTCGGGACGGCAGCGGTGAGCGTCGCCGTCGCCGTCGGCGTGCCGGGGCAGGCGGCACCGTAATGCTCGATCAGCGTCTGATAGGCACCCGCGCTGCCCGTCTCGCCCACCGCCCACACATTGTCGGCGGCCAGGGCCACTACGCCGCGCAAGAGGCCGCTACCCGCTATCGGCACGGCGCTCCAACTGCTGCCGTCCCAGTGCAGGCTGCTGCTGCCGACCGCCCAGCCGTCCGCCGCGCTATCCAGGTCAAGGCCATTGAGCGAACCGATATTGGGGCTGGGCACAGTCGCCCACGCGCTGCCATCCCAATGGACAATCGTGGTGACTCCGGCGTTCGTGAAACCGCCCGCCCAGACGTTATTGGCGGCCACTGCGCTGACACCGTGCAGGGTGAGTGACGTGGGGCCGGCGACAGCGTTCCAGGCCGTGCCGTCCCAGTGGAGAGTTTGGGAGCCCACCGACCAAATATCGTTGTTCGCCACGCCGTCAATGCCAAACAGCCCGTTCACCGCACCGCCGGAGGCCGGATCGCCTTGCGTCCAAGCGCTGCCGTCCCAGTGTTCGAGCAACGAGATCGGCGAAAAGTGCCGATAGAGGCCCACGCCCCACACATCTTGCGCCGCGAAAGCCTTGACCGCCGCGAGGGCATTGTAGTAATTATAGCCGGGGCTGGGGGCCGGCACCCGCGTCCAGCTGTTGCCGTCCCAATGCAGGGTCAGCGTGAGATCGCCGATTTCACTGCCACTCAAGGAGACATAGTAGCCCACCGCCCATACATCGTTCGCGGCCAGGGCCGTGACCCCGTACAGCGCATTCTCGCGTGGGCCGGGGTTGGGACTAGGGATCACGCTCCAGGCGCTGCCGTCCCAATGCACCGTCAAGGTCTGGAGCAGGTCATTCGTCGTGCTGTAGGTGCCCACCGCCCAAATATCGTTGGGGGCATGGGCGGCAATGGCGTAGAGGCGGTTGGCTCCCGACCCCACATTCGGACTGGGCACGGTGGTCCAGGCCGCTACGCAGCCGGCGGTGGCGGTGGCGGTGACGGTAGGCACCACCGTGTCCGTCGGCGTGACGGTCGGCACCCCCGGCGGCGGAGCCGGCAGCACGGCTTGGCCGTCCCGCACTGCCCGCACCAGATCGTCCTGCCCATCGGCATCCAGCGCCGACCAGCCGTAGCCGAGGAAATGGCCCTGGATGGCACTGGGCAGGCCACTACAGGTGACACCAGTCACCGCAAAGGCGGCAAACGCCCGCACATGATACTCGATGCTGCTGCCCGATCCGCCGTTGTCGCGATCACTGATCGGCAGGAAGACCCGTGTGTGGGCGGTCGCCGCCTGCTGCAACGCGGTACAAACGGCAGCGGAAGGGCTGACCACGGCATTGGCCTGCCATGCGCCGGTCGAACCCGCCGTCGTACCGTCCCAGCCCACCGAGTAGAAGGGGTAGGTCACTGGGTTGCCGCCGCCGTTGGGCGAGTCGAGAAACAATGTCGTGCCGCTACTCGGATCAAAGCTACCCTGCAGCCAACTCTGGAATGCGCTATCGCCGCAATTCGGGCCGCTGAAACAGCCGAAGCCGAAGCCGCCCTCGGCATAGTTCGCGGCAAACGGCAGCGTGACGGTCATGCCGGCGCTGGGCAAGGAGCTATTGCTGGTGAAGGCCACCAACGGCCAAATGGGATCGGCGGTGCCCGGCGGTTCGGGCGGCAGCGCTGCCGGCCAAGTGCCGTGCGTGGCTGGGTGGTGGATCGTTCGCAGGCTGGTCAAGGGGTAGGCGCTGAACGGGTCAGGCCCGCCCGCCGGCGCACGCACTCCGATCCCCGCTGCTCCACCAGGGAACTGGGGGCTAGAGAAGGGCACCTGGACATTGGCCTCCAGTATGGAAGGGCCATAAACGGCACCCTGCGGGTCAATATAACGGGCATCAATGTCCGTGCCGGCGATGCCCGTGATCGCGTTGCGGATGCCCCCATTCTGGGCAACGGAAAGCGCGTAAACAGCGGAAGCCGGTGGGAAAACCGACTGATCCAAATAGCGATTGGCCTGGAAATCCTGGTGAAACTGCGCCAAGCCCGCAGCGGCTGCCGCGTCGGTGGTCGCGCTCTGCGGGCTGCGCGGTAGGGCGGCCTGGGCGGGGCCGGGTACGCGGTTGCCCAACGCCGCGAGGCCGAGCGTCAGGGTCAGGGCGAGGGTCAGGATGCCGGCAAGGCGCAACCGAACGGGTAGGCTAGGCATGAGAGGCATCCTTCAAACGAAAGTACATAACAGTAGAGGAACAGGAAACAGATAGCATTGTTCTATCTGTTATACCATAGATGTATATATTCGGCTAAAAGTTCCCCCAGCAAGAGACGCGCTCCCGAACGAGCGGCCCCGATCTATTCGGGTATTCGATCCGTATTCGGGGACGGCGGGACCAACCGCCGCACCAGCCGCCCCGCCGGCGCGCCCACCGCCTGCCCATCGCGCTGGATCAGGCGACCGCGCAGCAGCGTGGCGACGATGCGCCCGCGCAGGAGGCGACCCACATAGGGGCTGTGCGCGTGGCGGTAGTGCAGGTCGGCGGCGGCTAGGGGTGCGGCGGCGGCGAGGTCTACCAGCGCGAGGTCGGCATCCGCACCGAGGGCCAGCGTGCCTTTGCCGGGCAGGGCGAAGCGCTGGGCGGGGAACGTCGCAGTGACGGCCGCGATCAGGGGCAGCGGCAGGGCGCGGGCGTGGTGGCCTGCGGTCAGCAACAGCGGCAGCAGCGACTGGCAGCCGGAAATGCCGCCCCACACGCCGAAGAAATCGTCGCCCGTCTTCATGTCCGCCGGCGCGGGCGAGTGGTCGGAGGCGATCATCGGCAGGCGACCGGCGGCGAGGTGGTCCCACAGCGCGGCGGACTCGGCGGGCGGGCGCAACGGCGGCGCGCACTTGGCGACCG
>JALYUO010000509.1 GCA_030853735.1 Chloroflexota bacterium | reverse complement strand
GCGCACCCCAGTCCAGCGGCAAGCAACTCGCTTCGCCACTGCTCGACCCATAGCCGATCAGCCCCACCGGTACGCCGGCTTCATGGGCCTGCACCGCGATGGCATAGGCCAGATCGCGGTCCACCGTCAGGCTGAGTTCGATGTGGCCGGGCGGTTGGTCCTCGTCGGCATCCAGTTCACCGGCGGCAAATTCGGTCACGGCCACGCCGATCATGCTGTCCACGCGCACCCCATGCGGAGTAATGACCACCAGTGTATCAGGTTGGGCGGCGACCATGCGGCGGCCTAGCTCCAGCATCGCGGCGCGCGTGACGGCGGCCTGATCAAGAGCGGCAGCGGCCAGTTCGGGCACCACCATGCCGCCGTGCGGAGCGATGCAGGCGAATACGAGGCCGCCCGCTGGGGCAGAGTTTTGCATAAAGCCAGCCTTCTCCTACGGTTTGCTAACACTTTGTTAATCTTTGCTGTTAATGTTACCCGATTATAGCACAAATCGCTTACAGGATCGCACGCATTGGTGTATAATGGCCTCAATCATCAAAGGCAACTGCAAACGTTGCCGAAAGGGGGTGATGGGGCCACGACTGCGGGTTCGCAAGGGCGTGAACCCTGCAACGGCACTCAACCGGGCCGATCCGCCTTTGCGCGGATCGTTAACAGTGTTGTTAGTTTGTATCCATTGGGAGGAAAGCAATCGTTATGAACACTAAACGTATTACAACCGGACTCTCTCTGCTGGCAGGGACGAGTATGCTGCTCGCGGCTTGTGGCGGCACCGATCCGACTGCGACCGTGCCTGCGGCGGCAACAGCAGCGCCAACCGCTATGATGGCGGGGGAGACCCCGACCGCCATGATGGCGGCCATGACCCCCACCGCTATGATGGCGGCCATGACCCCCACCGCTATGATGGCCGGGGAGACCCCCACCGCCATGATGGCTATGACCCCCACTGCCATGATGGCCGGCGAAACACCGACTACCGCCGCCATGACGGGTGCCAACGCCGATAATTTGGCCGGCAAGGCGGACTACGCGAAAATTGGGCCGGAGCTGGCCGACGCGATGACCGGCAAGTACAAGGGCACCAAAGTGACCATGTTCGGCCCGTTCGGCAGCGACGATGAAATCAAGTTCAACAACTCGATGAAAGCGTTTGAGGCGGCCACCGGCATCACCATCCAGTACGAAAGTTCCAAAGAGTTCGAGACGACGATCAACGTGCGCGTCGAAGGCGGCAGCGCGCCGGACATCGCCGACTTCCCGCAGCCGGGCTTGATGGCGAGTATCGCCAAGAGCGGCAAAGTGCAAGACATCAACAAGATGATCAACCCGGCCTGGTTGAAGCAGAACTATAACCAGGGCTACTTGGACACCGCGACCGTGGATAGCCCCAGCGGCAAGATCCTGGGCGGCGTGTTCCAGCGCGTGAACGCCAAAGGGCTAGTCTGGTATCCGAAGAAAGCCTTTGATGCCGCCGGCTACAAAACCCCGACCACCTGGGCCGAGCAGCAGGCGCTGATGGACCAGATCGTGAAGGACGGCGACACGCCCTGGTGCATCGGCATCGAGAGCGGCACGGCCACCGGTTGGCCCGCCACCGACTGGGTCGAGAACAATATGCTCCGCACCACGTCGTTGGAGAATTACGATAAGTGGACGCGCGGCGAATTGCCCTTTACCTCGCCGGAAGTGAAGAACGCGGTCAAGATGATGTCCGACATCTGGTTCCAGGATAAGTATGTCTATGGGGGCCGCAAGCAAATCGTCAGCACCAACTTCGGCGATGCCGGCACCCCGATGTTTGCCGCCCAGCCGAAGTGCTGGCTGCTAAATCAAGGCAACTTCATCACCAGCTTCTTCGAGAAGGCCAAACCGGGCGTGGTCGGCGGCGTGGATTACGACTTCTACTATTTTCCGCCGATTGATCCGCAGTACGGCAAGCCGGTGGAGTTTGGCGGCGACCTGATGACGGCCTTCAACGACCGTCCTGAAGTGCGCGCCGTCTTGCAGTATTTCAGCACCTTCGATGGGGTCAAGGGCTGGGTCACCGCTGGTGGCGCACTCTCCCCGCACAACAACTCTGATCTGGCGGCCTATGCCACGCCGATGGATAAGAAGGTCGCCCAGACCTTGCTGAACGCCAGCACGGTGCGCTTCGACGGCTCGGACCTCATGCCGGGCGCGGTCGGCGCGGGCACCTTCTGGAAAGGCATGACCGACTACGTGAGCGGCACGGCCGATATTGACGCGGCCCTGGCCGAAATTCAGAAGGGCTGGGATAACGTCCGAAAGTAAGCCGCGCTGAGTGGCTAGTCGTCTGAGGGGTTCGCGTTTAAGCCACAAACGCGGACCCCTACCCCGATCCCGTGCTGACCCTAAGTGCTGCATAGGTCGCCTACCGGGCCGGCGATAGGAGGTTTGCGATGCAACAAACGCTCAAACTTGATCCACAGCAACCGGTGCCTGCGGCGGTCGGAGCCGGTGCGCCGGGCCGCTTCTGGGCCGCTTTTGCCGGCCTGATCGTCACCCTGACCCTGCTCGTGATCGGGTTTCTTTTTTTGCGGGGTGATTTCAACGCGCAGGGCAATCCCCCGCCGCAATGGATCACCGCCATCTTTGCGATCATTTGGGGCGTGGGCGGCGTGGGGGCGCTCTTCACCGTCTTAAACACCCTCGTCGAAGCGTTGCCGGAAGTCTGGCGCGCCCGCATCCAACCCTACATCTTTGTTGGGCCGGCGATAATCTTCCTCAGCCTGTTTCTGTTGGTGCCGACCGTGCTGACGATCTACCAGAGCTTCTTCGATGCCAGTTCCACGAACTTTGTCGGGCTGAGTAACTATGGCGCGATTGTCACCGACCCCGGTATGCTGGAGTCGTTTCGCAACAACGTGATCTGGCTCTTCCTCGGCACGGCCGCCTGCGTCGTCTTCGGCCTGCTGATCGCGGTCCTGGCCGACCGCAGCCGCTTCGAGACGATTGCCAAAGCATTGATCTTTATGCCGATGGCGATTTCGTTTGTCGGTGCCGGCGTAATCTGGCGCTTCATTTACGCCTACACGCCGCCCGATCAACCGCAGATCGGCGTGTTGAACGCCGTGGTCGTCGCCCTCGGCGGCCAACCGCAAACCTGGCTCGCTACTGGACCATGGAACACCTTGTTCCTCATTCTAGTGCTGATCTGGATGCAAACCGGCTTCGCCATGGTCCTCTTCTCGGCGGCGCTGAAAGGCGTGCCCGGCGATCTGCTGGAAGCCGCCCGGCTCGACGGCGCGAACGAGATCCAGACCTTCTTCCGCATTATCATCCCCTACATTCAAGGCACGATTATCACCACCACGACCACCATTGCCATTTTCACGTTGAAAATCTTTGACATAGTGATCGTCATGACCGGCGGCCAGTTCGGCACCCAAGTCGTGGCGACGCAGTTCTACCGCCAGTTTTTCAGCAGTCGCAACTTTGGCTATGGCTCGGCTATCGCCATCGTGCTCTTTATCGCCGTGATCCCGGTGATGATCTACAACCTGCTACAGCTCCGCAAACAGGAGGGATTCTAATGGCCCTCGCTACGACCAAAGCCGCCGTGGTTGCCACGCAGCCGCGCGTGACCAGCGACCGCCGTCGCCGGATCACCAGCGCGATTCTGGTGAACGGCATTCTGGCGGTGATTTGTTTCATCTGGACAGTCCCCACCCTCGGCCTACTGGTGTCCTCGTTCCGCACCCGCGAAAACATTTCCAATAGTGGCTGGTGGACGGTGTTGCCGCACCAAGAATGGGCCAGCGTCAGCCAAGTGCAACTCCAGACTGGTCTGGATCTCACGCAGCCGGTCCTGGTGAACGGCACCACCCTCACCGATGACCAATTGCGGGCCGGCTTTAAGCTGCCCAACGGCCAACAGGTGAAATGGGCGAACCGGCGCGCCCGCTTGGTAGATGTGCAAGAACCCCATTGGACCGCGAACACCAACTTCAACTTGGACAATTACCAGAGCGTACTGATCGGCCAGCAGTATGAATACACCACGACCGATGGCGTGAAGCATACCGACCAGGGACAAAACCTGGGCGGGGCGTTCGTCAGCACGCTGACCATCGCCATCCCAGCCACGGTGATCCCGATCCTGTTCGCCGCGTTTGCCGCGTATGCCTTCGCCTGGACCAAGTTCAAGGGGCGCGGGTTCATGTTCGCCCTGGTCGTCGCGCTGCTGGTGGTGCCGCTCCAGGTGGCGCTGATCCCCATCCTGCGCGGCTACACGAGCCTGCAAATCAACGGCACCTATCTGGCGCTGTGGCTGGCGCATACCGGGTTTGGCCTGCCGCTGGCGACCTATCTGCTCTACAACTATATCAGCCAGTTGCCGCGCGAGGTGCTGGAGTCGGCGTTTATTGACGGCGCTTCGCAGTTCACCATCTTCACGCGGCTGATCCTGCCGCTGTCGGTGCCGGCGCTGGCCTCGTTCGCCATCTTCCAGTTCCTGTGGGTCTGGAACGACTACTTGGTGGCCCTGATCTTCCTCGGCGGTTCGCCGGGGACGCAGGTGCTGACTATGCGGCTGGCCGATATTGTCGGTTCGCGCGGGCAAGACTGGCACCTGCTGACGGCGGGCGCGTTCGTCTCGATGTTGCTGCCGCTCACCGTGTTTTTCGCGCTGCAACGCTTCTTCGTGCGCGGCCTGCTGGCCGGCTCGGTTAAAGGCTAAAGAAGGAGATCCCCATGCACGATCCCAATCGCTTTCGGGAACAGGACGCAATGGAGCGCATCTACGCGCCGGAGGATATGCCCGTCGGCTCGCCGGAACAAGCGCGTGTGCGCGCGGAGGGCGATTCGTCGGTGGTCGATCACAACGAACCGCCCATCGCCGCCCCGGTTGCCAACCTGGGCACCGCGCCCAGCGCCGCCATGGCCCCGCCCAACCTCGGCCCCGCCAACCCGCACGAAGCACCCGGCGCGCCCAACCCCGAAGCCCGCGACCCCACAGACACGGACTGATCTCCGGGCGCACACCCCGCGCGCTTACCCGGCCCTATGCTTCTTGCGTAGGGCCGGATTTTGTGGGGCCGAGCGGCCACGAATGGGGCCACGAATACACGAATACGTGGTAGGAGCGCGGAACCCGTCCCAGTGTGACGGGCCGTGCTCCTACCGCTCCTAGCGGCCCGCAGCCACTCCAGCATTCGTGTATTCGTGGCC
>JALYUO010000487.1 GCA_030853735.1 Chloroflexota bacterium | reverse complement strand
TTGCACGACTGGTCCCGTCGCCGCCCGCCCCTCAGCGCCGACGCAGCTTGACCCGGCCCGCTCCTGCGCTATAATAAGGAAGCGCAAACCCGGCAGCGTCGCCGGTCGCCGCAGGAGGAACCCCCATGATCGTCGGTGCCATGCGTGTCGCCATCTTTCTGCCCGAAAACGGCACAATCAAAGATAAGCGCCATGTCGTTAAATCCATCCTGGCCCGCGTGCAGACCAAGTTCCATGTCGCCGCCGCCGAAATCGAGGACAACGATAACCTCGAAGAAGCCGTCCTCGGCATCGTTTGCGTCAGCAACAGCGCGCCCCACGCCAACGAAATCCTGCAACACACGATCCGCTTCATCGAAAACAATCTGCTCGAAGGCGGCCTAGAGGACTACCACATCACCGTGGAGCATCTGCTGTGACCGATCACGGGCTGCACCCGGCGGCGGAGACCCTGCGGACCTTTGCCTTGCGCCTGCCCGCCGCGCAAGAGGAGTTCCCCTGGGGCGAGCGGGTGATCAAGGTCAACAAAGCGTCTTTGTTGGTGGGTGAGGATTGAAACCTCTACAACTGTAGCGACAGGTGCGTGTAGGGCCGCAATGAATTGCGGCCCTACACGCAATTCCCCTGGCGTTACACGCTAACCCCAGAGTCCTACTCCGATGCCTGGCTCCTGTTTCACGTTTCACGTTTCCCGCGCCAACGTATAGCGCCCCAACCCCGGTCCGTCCGGCGTGAAATTGACCACCGTGTAGCCGGCGGCGAAGGCAGCCTCGAACAGCGTGCGCGTTGTCATGCGCCAGGCCAGCGCAGCGGCGGGCGCGCTGCGCTTGACGGCGAAAAAGTCGCGCGGGATCTGGATGCCCACCGCTGCGCCGTCGGTGGGCAGGGGCCGGGGGCCGGCCAGGATGGGCAGGCCGTTGTCGAACGCGACTTCGGTCAGCAGCGTGGCGGCCCCCGCAGCCCCAATGCGGCCCCCGGCGGCGCACTGGGCGGCGCGGGTGCTAGTGACCTCCCAGCGCACGGAGAGGCGGTCGGTGGGCAGGTCGGCGTTGAGACCGTCGCGCATCAGGCCATAGATGCTGCGCCGGTAGACCCGGCTGATCGCGCCCAGCTTGCTGATGTTCAGCGTGGCGTTGGGATAGAGCAACGGGTCATAGGTCCAGGTGCAAACCGCCGGCCCCTCGTCCAGCAGGATGGCGCGCTGGGCCAACTTGAGCCGGTAGGCGATGTCCTGGCCGCGATAGGCGGGGTGAGTCGCCGCCATGTGCGAACAATGCTTCAACCCCGCCGCGTCGCGCCCCAAGAAGCCCAGCACGAAGCCGACTAATTCGCCGCCGGGCAGGAACGCGCCCAGCACCAGCCCGCCCTCGTGTTGCAGCGTCACCATCAAGTGGCTGGGCACGGCCTCAATCGGCCCCGACTCCCAGGCCACTTGCTGCAACTCCTCGGCGGCGGCGTATTCGGCGGTGGTCGCCAAGCGGCGGATGGTGATGTTGGTGGTCATCGCAGGCGTGCGTTGCGAGTGAAAAGTGGAAAGTAGCAAGTGAAAAGTGGTTGGGGGTTGCTAGGGACTTTAGCGCCTGTTAAAAATATCATTGATGCACCTCGTGCTTTCCACGTTTCACGTTTCACGTTTCACGTTTCACTCATATCCGCAGCAGCAGTCCGGCCAGCAGCGCCGTGCGCGGGGCGAGTTCGGCGATGGTCACGTATTCGCTGTCGGTGTGTGCGCCGTCGCCGTGCGCGCCCAGGCCGTCGAGCGTGGGGGTGCCCAGCGCGGCGGTGAAGTTGCCGTCGCTGCCGCCGCCGGTAGCGGTTTCGCGCACGGTCAGGCCGAGGTCCACCCCGATGGCCTGGGCCAGCGCGAACAGGCGCGCCGTGCCGGGGCCGCGCTCCATCGGCGGGCGGTTGAGGCCGCCCTGGACCAGGAGGCGCGCGCCGGGCAGTACCGGTTGCAGTCCCTGGATGTGCGGGATGAGTGTCGCCACGTCGGCTTGCGTCGGCAGGCGCACATCAACGTGGGCCACGGCTTCGGCGGCTACGGTGTTGTCGGCGGAGCCGCCGTGCAGCAGGCCCACGTTGACCGTCACGCCGCGCACATAGTCGGTCAGGGCGTGCAAGGCCAGGATCTGGTGGGCCAACTCACCGATGGCGCTGACCCCGGCGGCGTGGTCCACCCCGGCGTGCGCGGCCCGCCCCTGCGCGGTGAGCCGGAACATCCCCACGCCTTTGCGCGCCGTTTTGAGCGCGCCGTCCGCCGCGCAGGGTTCCAACACCAGTACCGCCGCCGCGTCGCGGGCCAGGGTTTCAATGCACGCCCGCGAGTCGTTGCTGCCGATCTCTTCGTCGCTGGTACTGAGCAGGATCACTGGGCGGGGCAGGGCGTGGCCGCCGGCTTGTAGCGCGCGCACGGCGGCGGCGGCCATCAGCAGCCCCGCTTTCATGTCGTAGCCGCCGGGGCCATAGATGCGCCCGGCTTCTACGCGCACCGGATTGCGAGCCAAGCTACCCAGCGGATGCACCGTATCGTGGTGGCCCAGCAGCAGGATCGGCGCAACGCCCGCCGGCCCGGCCCAGCGCGCCTCGACCAGCGGCCCATGTGCCGTGCCGGGGTGCTGTGTGACTGCGGCCCCGCCTGCCACCATGTGTGCCGCTACCAGGGCGGCCATGCGCCCCGTCGCCGCCGCATCGTCCGACGGCGATTCCAGCGCGCACCACGCGCCCAGGTCGGCCACCAGTGCGTCGGTTTGGGCGATTAGCTGCGCGAGTAGCGTCTGCAAGGCGGGTTCTCCATTCGCGGGGTCAGAGGCCAGGGGTCAGGGGTCAGGGTTTTGGCTCCTGATCTCTGTTGCTCTTTCGGGGGACACAGCCCCCTCCTACCGGGGACACCGCCCCTTCTTACCAGGGACATAGCCCCCGCCTACGGGTCGTCTCTGCCTTCACTCTTTCGGGGGACACCTCCCCCTCCTACCGGGGACACCGCCCCCCGCCTACCGAGAGATACAGCCCCCGCCTACGGATCGCATTTCCTGACCCCTGACCCCTGACCCCTGACCCCTTACGCCTCGCTCCGCCACGTCTGGCTGTGCAGCGTCACGGCGGCGAGGGCGGCGCGGTCTACGGTCACGCCGAGACCAGGGGCGGTGGGCACGGTGATCGTGCTGTCGGGGTTGAGGGTGAAGGCAGGCGCGGCGATATCGCTGTGAAAATAGCGGGCGCTGGCCGAAATATCGCCCGGTAGGGTGAAGCCAGGCAGACTGGCAATGGCGAGGTTGGCGGCGCGCCCCACGCCGGTTTCGAGCATCCCGCCGCACCAGACCGGGATGCCGCGCGCCCGGCACAGATCGTGAATCGCCTGCGCCGGCAACAGCCCGCCGACGCGGCCCACCTTGATATTGATCACCCCACAACTGCCCAGGTCCAGCGCGGCCCGCGCATCGGCCAAGCTGTGGATGCTTTCGTCCAGGCAGATCGGGGTGGTTAGTTGCCGTTGCAGCAGGCTGTGTTCGTAAATGTCGCTGTCGGCTAACGGCTGCTCGATCATGGTCAGCCCGAACGCATCTAGTTGTTGCAGGTGATCGGCAGCGGCCAGGGTGTAGGCCGAGTTCGCGTCGGCGGTCAGCGCCACATCAGGAAAAGCCTCGCGCACGGCGGCCACATAGGCCACATCTTTGCCCGGCTTGATCTTTAGCTTGATGCGCGCATAGCCCGCCGCCCGGTAGCCGGCCACTACATCACGCAAGGCGGCCGGCGACTCTTGGATGCCGACGCTCACGCCGACCGGCACGCGGGCGCGGCTGCCGCCCAGGAACGCCGATAGCGATTGGCCGGCCGTTTCCGCCAGCAGCGCGGCGGCGGCTCCTTCCAGCCCGGCGCGCGCCATCTGGTGACCGCGCACCCAGGCCCAGCGGCGGTGCAACTCGGCCAGATCGGTGAGCGGCGCGGCCAGCAGCGCGGGGATCAGGTAGCGGCTCAGGATGGCCCAGCAGGTGTCGTTGGTCTCCGATGAATAGCCGGGGTCGCTGAAGGCCACGGTTTGGCCCCAGCCACTGCCGGCGGCCGCGCGCACTTCGATGATCAGCGTTTCGCGCGTCACATCACGGCCAAAGCTGGTCTCGAACGGCGTGACCAACGGCATAGCGATGTGGGTCAGGGTGACGGCTTCAATGGTTATCATGGCCGTATTATACCGCGCCGGGGCCATTATACGCTACCCCGGCGCGTAGCGTATAATACGCAAGAGGCCGGACCGCGCCGGCCAGGGGTTCAGAGGGAGTCGCC
Organism: Chloroflexota bacterium; assembly: GCA_030853735.1. Lineage (GTDB taxonomy): Bacteria > Chloroflexota > Chloroflexia > QHBQ01 > JAICKM01 > JAICKM01. The sequence continues at coordinate 12,699 of JALYUO010000487.1, read as the reverse complement.
GTGGTCCCGTCGCACCATTTGCCGCCGCAACTGACCAGTTTCATCGGGCGGGAGCGCGAAATCGCCGCCGTCGAACGCCGCTTGGCCGGGGCGCGCCTGCTCACCCTGACCGGCCCCGGCGGCTGCGGCAAGACCCGCCTCGCGCTGCAAGTGGCCGGCAGTTGGGCCGACGAGTCGCCTGACGATGTGTGGTTTGTGCCGCTTACCGCGCTGACCGACCCGGCGCTGGTGCTGCCGGCCGTCGCCGCCGCGTTGGGCGTGCGCGAATCGGGTGGGCTGTCGTTGGCCGAGGCGTTGGCCGCCTATCTGTGTGACCGCGCCGGCTTGCTGCTGCTTGACAACTTTGAGCAGGTGCTGGGCGCGGCTCCGGCGGTTGGGGCGTTGCTGGCCGCCTGTCCGCGCCTCAAAGTGCTGGCGACCAGCCGGGCGGCCTTGCATATCCACGGCGAGCAGGAGTTTCCGGTGCCGCCGCTGGGCCTGCCTGATGCCGTCACTGCCGCCGGCCTGCCCGCCGAATCCGACGCGGTGCGCCTGTTTGTGGCCCGTGCGACAGCGGTGCGGCCCGATTTCGCGCTGACCGTTGAGACGGCCCCGGCCATTGCGGCCATCTGCGCCCGGCTCGACGGCCTGCCGTTGGCGATTGAACTGGCCGCCGCGCGCAGCAAAGTCCTGCCGCCCGCCGCCTTGCTGGCCCGCCTGACCGACTCGCCCGCCTTGCCCCTGCTCACCGGCGGCGCGCGCGATCTGCCCGCCCGCCAGCAGACCTTGCGTGGCGCAATAGCCTGGAGCTACGCCCTGCTGCCGCCCGCCGAACAAGCCCTGTTTCGCCGCCTCTCCGTCTTCGCCGGCGGCTGGACGCTGGCCGCGGCGGACGAGGTGGTAGGTGTCAGGTATCAGGCATCAGGTAGCGGCGGGGGGTCAGGGGGCAGGGATCAGGGGTCGGACGATACAGCAGTCGTCGGTCGTCAGTCGTCAGTCGTTGGTGCTGAGTCATCCGCAATCCGCAATCTGTCCCACTCAACACTCAACACTCAACACTCAACACTCGTCTTCGATGGGCTGGCGACGCTGATTGACCACAGCCTGGTGCTGCGCGGTGAGGCGGCGGACGGGGAGCCGCGCTTCACGATGCTGGCGACGTTGCGCGCGTTTGGCGCAGAGCAACTGATCGCGACCGGCGAAGCGGCGGCGGTGGCGGCGGCCCATGCCGGCTACTATATGGATCTGGTCATTACCGGCGAGCCGCAACTGCGCGGGCCGGCGCAACGGGCTTGGCTGGACCGGCTAGACCGCGAGGGGGACAATGTGCGGGCCGTGCTGGCCTGGGCGCTGGCCCAGGAGTCGCCCGCGCCGGCCTTGCACCTGAGCGGTTTGCTGGGTTGGTTCTGGAACGGGCGCGGCTATTTCAGCGAAGGCCGCACCTGGTTGGAGCGGGCGTTGGCGCGCAGCAACCCCAGCAAGCGCACCACGACCCTCGCGCTGGCGCTCAACTGGGCGGGCGTGTTGGCCTTTCGCCAGGGCGATGCGGCGGCGGCCCATGATCTGCTGGCCGAAAGCGCCGCGATTTTCCGCGAACAGGCCGACCGCGAAGGGCTGGCCTACGCGCTGGCGGTGCTGGGCGTGGTCGCGCTGTATGGCGGCGATCCTACCCAAGCCCGTGCGCTGTTAGGCGAAAGCGTGGCCTTGTTTCGCCAAGTCGGCAACGGGTGGGGTGTGGCCCTTGCGCTGCGGAACCTGGGCGAAGTGGCGGCGGCGGCCGGCGATGCGGCGGCGCAGGCGTTATTGCGCGAAAGCGTGGCTCTATTCCGCAGCGTGGGCGACGGCTGGGGCTTGGCGCTGGCGCTTAACACGTTGGGCCAAGTCACGGCGGCGGCCGGTGACGCAGCCGGGGCCGCCGCCCATTTCCGCGAGAGCCTGGGGCTGTTCCACGAGTTGGGCGACCGTCAGGGCATCGCCTGGGGCTTGGCCGCGTTGGGCGGGTTAGCCGGGCAAGCCGGCGACCCGGCGCGCGCCGCCCGCCTGTTCAGCGCGGCCACCAGGGTCCTGGCCGCGATCAGCGCCCGCCTCGACCCGGTAGATCGTACCGCGTTTGAGCGCAATGTCGCCGCCGCGCAAGCCGCGCTGGCCCCCGCGGCCTGGGACGCGGCCTGGGCCGCCGGTCGCCGCCTCAGCTTGGATGCCGCCATCGCTCTGGCCGGCGAACCGTTGCCGGCGGGGGTTAGGGGTCAGGGGTCAGGGGTCAGGGGTCAGGAGCCGGACGATTTGACCGCACGGGAGCGCGAGGTGCTGCGCCTCTTGGCCGCCGGCTTGACCGACAGCGCCATCGCGGCCCAGCTTTCCCTCAGTCCGCGCACCGTGCAGACCCATGTGCGCTCCATCTACAGCAAACTCGACCTCGCCACGCGCAGCGCCGCCACCCGCTACGCCCTCGAACACCACCTAACCTAACCTGACGGATAAACCCCCCAAAAGTACTAGGCAGCTACCGTAGGGTGCGTTGCATTTTTGCGTACAGTAGCACGCCGCCCTGCCCTCACCCCTCAACCCTCTCCCCTGCGGGACCGAGGGGAGTCAGAGCGATGCGCCGGGCGACGTTGGCGTGACCGTACAGCCATCTCAGCGACTCCCCCGCACCCCCCGCCGGGGCGCGGGGGGGGGTGCGGGGAGCCCGCGCGTAAAACGATGCAGCGCACCCTAACGGCACAGTAACTGTGTAGTCTGGATCTATGGAGGATCCTATTACGGGCTACAGGGTAGTCGCGCACGGTTGTGCGCCCTACTGGTTGCCCGGCGGTGCGACCGTTCTATTAGTTCCAGCCCGTAGAGCCTATGTGCTGGGCTACCATCTACGGTCAGTCAGCAGAGTAGCTGCTCGGCAACGAGTACGGCGCACAGCCGTGCGCGACTACACCTACAACTTACCTACGCTCCGCCGATAGAAACTGAACAGTTACACGGCACACAGCTATTGTGCAATAATAGAATCTATGGTATAATAATCCCTGTTCAGCTATGTGATCGCCAAGTGGTGCAAAAACTGCTACGTGCCGTATGGCCTTGCTTCTGTCGTGTCGTTCATTTTCACACGTTGTATACTAATCTCACAATAAGTCTCTCCACGCCATACTCAATATCCTTAAACTCGTAGTGTGTTACAACCTCAGTAAAAGGAGTTTCTCCATGCCTCGTCGTCTGTCATGGGCCTTAAATGCAAGTGTTGCGCTTGCGCTTCTACTGGCGGCGCTGGTTCCCGCCCGCTTGCCGGCTGCCGCACGGCTGCCGGTTGGCAGCAACGCCGCAGTCGTAGCTCGGCCGGCTGTAACCGGCATGCGGCCTGCGACCCATGTCGCTGTTGAAGAGTCGCGTGCGCCGCTCGGCGCACCGCCTGTGCTGCGCCCAGTTGATCCTAAGCAGCCCCTGGCAAGCCTCTATGTGGACCCGGCGGACATATGTGGCGGTAACATACCCTGTTACACGACCATCCAGGCGGCCGTCAACGCCGCAAACGCCGGTGACACGGTGAATGTCGGCCCCGGCACCTACCGCGAAAACGTCATTGTGACCAAGCCGCTGACCCTGGCCGGCACTAATCAGCGTAACACGGTGGTACAGCCGGCGATCAGTGACCCGAACTGCGGGGGCGGGGGCGGGGGATCGCTGTGCCCCGGCGCCAGCAATATCTTCCTCGTGCAGGCTGATGATGTCACGATCCATGATTTTACGCTGGATGGCGATAACCCGACCTTGAACGGCGGCATCCCGGTGGGCGGCGCGAACGTGGATGCGCGCAACGGGATCATCACCAACCACCTGATGGGTACGTATAACAACCTGCAAGTGTTCAACACAACCGTGCGAAACGTCTTTTTGCGCGGAATGTATGCCTCGTCGGGCGGCAGCTTCAATTTCCACGACAACACCGTGATCAATGTGCAGGGCAATCAAGCCTCGATTGCGATCTTCAACTTTGGCGGCGCAGGGGCCATGACGAACAATAGCGTAGCGCTCGCCAATGACGCAATCAGCGCCAACCACTCGCGCGGCACCCAGTTCTTGAACAACACGGTGCAGAACTCCCTCAGCGGGGTGCATACCGATAACGCTGGTGACAGCGGCGGCTCGGTGGCCGATCTTATTCAGGGCAACCGCATCCCCAATTGCAGCACCGACGGCTACGGCATTTTCGTTTATGTGCCGTATATCGCGCCGACAGTACGTGGCAACACGATCACGGGTTGCGCGGTCGGCCTAGCGGCCTTCGGGCAGGGCGCAGCGGTGACGACCCTGTTTGACCAGAACGCCATAAACGGCATCAACCTGGCGAACAGCACGGGTATGTATGTAACCACCGACCAACTGGGCTTTGGCTACCAGAACAGCACCGTGCTGCTCACCTGCAACACGATCACGCGCAACGACGTGGGCCTCTATATGGAGCAACCCGGTGGCGCAGTGGCAAACGCGACCTTGCACCAAAATAATATCTACGGCAACATCACCTATGGTGTGCAGAACGCGACGACTACAACGATTGACGCGACCAACAACTGGTGGGGCGCGGCCAGTGGCCCGCAGCACGCGAGCAACCCCGGCGGCACCGGCGACCCGGTGAGCGATTTCGTCACCTTCACGCCCTTCCTCACCAGCGTTGCCCCCTGTGCTGCGCCGTTGACCACGACTGTTGTTGTGCAGCCGTCTGACCTGGAGGGCTGGTCCAGCTACGACGAGAACACTGCGAATCATGCCTTTGTTAATGGCTCGGCGCTCCCCCCTTACGGCACCGGCAGCTATCAGATGACAACCGGCAGCGGTACCGGCACCAATGCGGGCGGTAAGAACTATTTCGCCACCGATGCCTATAGCAACACCTTGCTTACCAGTATTACCACGCTGCTCTATAGCACCTATGTAGACACGACTTCTACCGCCTTGGCCAGTGTGGACATTGTGATCGATTTGCAAGTGGATGTGGACGGTAATGGAACGCGCGATACTGCGTTTGTCTTTGAGCCGACTAACTCACCCGACCAGCACACGATCACTAAGGGCGTGTGGCAAACCTGGAATGCGCGACAGGGTAAGTGGCGCGTGACCAATGCGGTCTGTGGTCAAGTACCCAACACCTACCTGCCGCTCGATACCTTCCTGGCCGGGTGTCCCAATGCAAAGATGGTGCATTGGTATTCCCGTGCCGACGGCTACGCCACCGGTTTGGGTGCCGGCCAAGCGTCAGGCGGTTCGTGGGCCAACTTTATCGGTTACACCGACGGTTTCACCATCGGTTTTGCGGCCAACACAACGGCCTATGACTTCGAGTTAAGCAATCCCACCGCCGCCGAGGTGCGCGACCTAGCGGCCGTGCCCACCGGCCCCACCGGTGTGACCGTGCAGTGGACCAGCGCCAGCGAAGCCGCCCACCTGGGCTATAATGTGCTGCGGGCCGACAGCAAGGCGGGTGCGTTCCACCGCGTCAATGCGGCCCTCATCGTCGGGGATGCCCCGTTGGGCGGCGGCACCCACCGCTTCAGCGACCCGACCGGCAGCACGAGTAGCTTCTATAAGATCCAGGCCGTGGACACCGCCAACGGCACGCAAGACTCCGCCGCCTTTGCCGTCGGCGCTACCTTGCCTCCCGTTGTGGCGGCCCCGAACAAGGCCGCGCAAGCGGCTGAAGCCGCCGCCTTCGCCGCCGTTAATCGGGTCAGCCCCGTCCGCAACAAGGCGCTGGCGCTGACCACTACCCCCTACAAGCTAACCGTGACCGCTGACGGCATCGCCCGCGTCACTTATGAGCAACTCGCCGCCGCCGGCGTGCCCCTCGCCGGGGTCGTCGCCGACCGCCTGACGCTCACCAGCGGCCCCGCCGGCAGCCGGGTCGTCGTGCCGCTCGCCTTGCACGTCGCCGACCCCGCTACCTTTGCCCCCGGCGACAGCTTCGACTTTATCGCCCAGGCCGCCCCCTCGCCCTACGGCGACAGCCGCGCCTACTTCCTCAGCCAGGGCAGCAGCCCCGGCCTGCACATGGGCAGCATCGGCGTGGCCGGCGGCGTGATCGGCCTCGGCAGCCCCACGGGCTTCTCCAGCACCGTCCACAGCGAGGAGAACACTGAATACTGGCAGTATGATGCGAATATGGGCGCGCCACAGCCCGAAGGTCCGTGGTACTGGACCGACACCTACTTCCACCCCGATACCACCGCCACGGTGCAAGCCCCCAACTATGCGGGCGGCGCGGCCACGATGGTCGTCCATCTGCAAGCCATCACCAGCGACGACCGGGTGCCGGCGGACCATCATCTGCAACTGCGCCTCAACGGCACGCTGGTGGGCGACCGCCTCTGGCAAGGGCTGGCCGTGCAAGACATCACACTATCCCTGCCGGCGGGTCTGTTGCAAGCTGGGGCCAACACGCTGGCCCTGCACACCGTCGCCGACACCGGTGCGGCCCAGGACAGCGTGGTCCTCGCCAGTGTGGACACCACCTACAACCGGGCGTATCAAGCCGCCGGCGACAGCCTGCGCTTCACGCCCAGCAGCAGCAGCAACCGCCGGATGATCGGCGTAGCGGTCGGCGGCTTCAGCAGCCCCGACGTGGCGCTCTATGATGTGACCAACCCCGCCGCCCCGCGTGCCGTGCCCGTCACGGTGAACGGCAGTGGTAGCAACTACAGCCTGCTGGCCCAGGTGCCGCGCGGCGATGTGAAAACCCTGCTCGCCGCTGCCGGCCCCAGCCTCGTTCCCGTCACGGTCAGCGGCCCGGTGGCGGCAGGCGACTTGCACAGCGGCAACGCCGCCTATGTGATCGTGGCCTACGACAGCATGATCAGCGCGGCACAAACGCTGGCCGCGCAAGAGCAAGCCGAGGGGCTGACCACGACTATCGTGCCGGTGAGCGCGATCTATGACCAGTTCGGCGCAGGCGTGCCCGATGCGGCGGCGATCCATGCCTTCTTCGTCGCCACGCAAAGTTGGGCCACGGTGCCGCAGTACGCGGTGCTGCTGGGCAGCGCCAGCTACGACAGCCACGGCTACACCCAGAGCGGCGCGCCGGACTTGGTGCCGACGAGCTACGTGGTGACGTACTACATGGGGCGCACGGCCTCTGACGCGGCGCTAGGGGCGGGCAATCTGGCGCTGGGGCGGCTACCGGCGCGCACGCCGGACGAAGCGGCGGCGTTGGTCGCCAAGCTGGGGGCGTACCGGACCAGCAGCCACACCTGGGGCACCCAAGCCAGCTTGGTCGCGGATAGCGGCGACGATGGGCCGACCTTCGAGGGGGCCAGCGAGACGTTGGCGGGCACGCTGGGCAGCACGACGGTCGAGCGGCTCTATGCCAGTCAATTAGGCAGCGGCACCAGCGCAGCGATCCTGAACAGCCTGAACGCGGGGCGGGCGCTGCTGAACTACTACGGGCACGGCAGCTACCAGTTCTGGAGCGGCAGCAACTTCTTCAATCTGAATAGCGTCAACAGTCTGACCAACACGGGGCACGAGACGTTCATCACGGCGTTGACGTGCCAGAGCGGAGACTTTGACTGGGCCCCCGGCACGAACTTGCTGACGGCGGCGCTGTTGAAGGCGCAGGGCGGAGCCATCGGGGCGCTGGGCGCGACGGCGGCCAGCACACCGGCGGGCCAAGAGCAGTTGAACGAAGCAGTGTACCAGAGCCTGCTGAGTGGGGCACGGCTGGGGGATGCGTTACGGGCGGGCGCGGCCGCGACGAGCGACCCAGACGTGCGGGCGCAGTTCGTGCTGCTGGGCGACCCCGCCCTGCGCCTGGACCTCGGCCACTAACCGACCTAACCCCCCAACCCCCTTCCCTACGAAGGAAGGGGGAGCGAGACGGATGATGCGTGTGTCTCTTCGTAGGGAACCTTGGCAATGTCGGTCCCCTACGCAAGAAGCGAGAGCAAGACGTAGCATAGTCGTCATAAGTACCGACCAGAGAATCGCCCGTCTAGCTCCCCCTTCCTTCGTAGGGAAGGGGGTTGGGGGGTTAGGTCGGGCGGGTAGCGGCGCGAAAGCGGCCTGTGGTACAATGGGCGCGTGACACACCCGGCCCTCCCCTCCCGCCGGCAGCGCATCCTGCCGCATCTGGCGGTGCTGCTGCTGTTCCTCGGCCTGAGCGTGGTCGCCACTTGGCCGCTGACCTTGCGCCTATGGTGGCAGGCGATTGACTACGGCGACTCGCTCACCAGCGCGTATATCATCGCCTGGCAGGCCCATATCTTGGTGACGGCTCCCCTGCAGCTGTTCGATGCCACCGTCATGTACCCGTTCCAGGGCACGCTGGCCTACGACGAACTCGATTTTGCCCCCGCCCTGCTTGGCGCGCCGCTCTTCTGGCTGACCGGCAACGCCATCCTTGCCTACAACGGGGTGCTGTTGCTCTCCTTCGTGCTCTGTGGCTACGGCGCGTGGCGCTTGCTGCGCGAACTGACCGGCAGCAGCGCGGCGGGCATCGTGGCCGGCGTGGCCTTCGCGTTCAGCCTGTTCCGCTTCAACAATCTGGCCCACCTGACGATCCTCAACGTGCAGTGGTTGCCCTTGTTGCTGCTGGCGCTGCACCGGCTGTGGGAGCGGCCTAGCTGGGGCGGCGCGGCGGCGGTTGGCGCGCTGTTCACGTTGCAAGCCCTCTCGTCGCACTATCTGGCTTTCTACACGCTGGGCGCAGTCGTGCTATTCGTCGGCTTCTACGGCGTGGCCGAGCGACGCGTGGCGTGGGCGTTCTTGGGGCGGCTGGCGGTCGCGCTGGCGGGGGCCGGACTGCTGTGCCTGCCGTTGGCGGTCGGCTACCTAGTCGGGCAGGAGGGCGGCTACCATCGTGAGTTGGCCGACATCGCCCGCTATACGGCCACCTTGCCCGGCTGGCTGGCGGTCTACATGGGCAATCCGCTCTACAAGGCGCTGCTGGTCCCCTTCGCCGATCCCAGCCCCTGGCCGTGGGAACGCAGCCTGTTTCCGGGCTTGGTTGCGCCGGGGCTGGCGCTCGTGGGCGCGTTGGCCGCGTGGCGGCTACGGGGTCGGGCGGCGTGGACCCGCCATGTCGGCTTCTATGCCCTGCTGACCGCTACCACGGTGGTGCTGGCCTTTGGCCCGCAACTGGTGGCGACTTTCACCAGCGACCCCAGCCTGCCGCTGCCCTACGGCCTGCTCTATGCTTTAGTGCCCGGCGTGCCGACGATGCGCGTGGTGACCCGGATCATGGCGCTGGGCACGTTGGGGCTGGCGGTGTTGGCCGGCTTTGGCGCGGCGCGCCTGTTGGCGGCAGGCGCAGGGCGGCGTTGGGTGGGTGGGGCGGTCGCGCCGGCGCTGGCTGGGCTGTTGCTGCTCGAAAGCTGGAGCGCGCCGTTGTCGTTGCTGCCGCTCTCGACCGGAGCGGACACGCCGCCGCTCTACCGTTGGCTGGCGGCCCAACCGCGCGACACCGTGGTGGTCGAATACCCCATGCTGTTCCGCCAGCGCGGGCCGCGCAACGTGGCGGTGGTCGCCCTAGACGAGTATTACAACACTACCTACTGGCTCCGCACCCCCAACGGCGCGACGACCGTGCGTCCCAAAGCCTGGGTCGGGCTGACTGAGGAGCTAGAGGACTGCTTCCCCTGCCCGCGCAGCCTCGACATCTTGTGGGCACTGGGCGTGCCGTTGGCGGCGATCCACCTCGAACACCTGAGCGGCACGCAGGCGCAGGAGTTTGACTGGCGCAGCACGGCGGGCTTGGCGGCGGGCCTCTATCCCGACGAGTTTGTGCGCGTGGCTGATTTCGGCGCGAACCGGGTCTACCGTATCGCCCGCCACGGCCCCAACCCCGTTGCCAATCTGCGCGATCACCTGCGCCCCGGCGCGACCCTGGCGCTGGGCGCGGCGACCGCCGACCCGCAACGCACGGGCGCGTATATTGACGCGCTGGCCTATTGGCTGCGCGACTGGCCGCAGATCGGCGCAAGTGACCGCAGCTTCGGCCAACCGATCACCCCGCGCCTGCCCCCCACGCACACCGATTATGCCTTGCTCTATACGGGTGAAGATCCGGCTCCCTATGGCTTCGCGGCGGACGCGGCGCTCTGGCACAACGAACAGGTGGTGCTGTATGGTCGCCCTTAAGCGCCGCCTGCCGCCGGCGCGGGAGTTGCGGGCGTTGGGGGCGACGCTTCGCAGCCCGGCTCCGTATGCTGTGTTTGCGTTGGCGTTGTTGATCCTGACGCTGGCCTATCAGGTACGGCCCAGCTACCACCTCGCACCGGGCAAGACCGACGGTGCGTTCTGGAGCCATATCAACGACCGTGAGACCGATCCCAACACCCAGCAGACCTACCGTTGGACCACCGCTGCCAGCACGTTGCTGCTGCCCGGTGTGGGGCGGGGCGATTACCTGCTACGGTTGGATCTGAGTGGGGCGCGCCCGCCCGGCCAGCCCGGACCGTTCTTTTGGCCGACGTATATGGCCGATGTCTCAGTCGCGTCAACCTCGCCGGTACTTCCCGCGCACCGCACGGTACTTGAGTACCATCTGACAGCCGACCATGTCCAGACACCGACAACGTCGCCACTGCAAAGCATTGACACAATGCCAGACGGCAACCTGCGGGTGACACTGCACACAGGCAACCCGTTCAGCCCCCCAGGCGATCCGCGCACGCTCGGCGTGGTGGTGTATAGCGTAGACGTGATCCCTGAAGGCAGCGGGTGGGTGTTGCCGCCGCTGGGCACGGTGTTGCCGTTGGCCCTGGCGGCGGCGTTGCTGGCGCTGGTGCTGGGGCTGCTCGGTTGGGGGCCGGCGGGGGTGCGCGCGGGCGGGTTGGTCGGGGCGGTGGCTGTCGCCGGCTTTTTGCTCGGCGACCGGCTCTTTCTCACGCCGCTTGCCGGGCTGTTGCCGGTGTTGCTGCTAGGCGCGGGCGGCTTGCTACTGGTGCTGGGGCCGCTGTGGCGTGCGCTCTACCGGGCGGGCGGCATTGCGTGGCCCGCCTGCGAGCAGCGCGGGCTGCTGGGCCTGTTCGCCGCGACGTGGCTGATCCGGCTGGCCGGCCAGTTGCACCCGCAAATCGCGATCATTGACCTGATCTTTCACCAGCACCGTTTCCAGTCGGTGCTTGACGGCCAGTTGCTGTTCCAGATCCAGAGCGACGAGTGGGGCGGGCGCTACACGTTCTACTTGCCCACACCCTATGTCCTGATGCTGCCGCTACAAGCCTTGCTCAACGATCAATTGCTGACCCTGCGCTTGTTTACGGTGACATTGGATAGCCTGAGCGTATTCCTCGTCTATTACCTCGCCAAGCGTGCTTTCGGCGACGGGCGGGCGGGCCTGCTGGCGGCGGTGTTGAGTGTGAGCTTTCCTATCGCCATCCTGCCGTTTTCCTGGGGCATCACCGCCAACCTCTTCGGCCAATTCACCGGCTTGGCCGCAATCACGCTGCTGGTGGGGCTGTATGACCGCCTGACCCGGCCCGGTCCCTGGCTGCTGCTGACGGTGGTACTGACTCTGGCCTTGCTTTCGCACCCCGGCAGCGTGCAACTGACGGGCCTGACCGTGGGTGGGCTGATCGTGGTCTGGGGCCGGCGCGCGTGGTGGCCGCGCCGCCGACCTCTCCCCCCAACCCCCTCCCCTACGAAGGGAGGGGGAGCGGACGGACTTCCCCCCTCCCTTAAAGGGAGAGGAGTCGGCGGCGCAGACAATGCTAATCTCCCCTCCCTTCGTAGGGGAGGGGTCGGGGGAGAGGTCGGTGCCCGCGCCCCCTGGATCGCGCTGGTGGCGGCGTTGCTCGTCGCGGGGGGGCTGGCCTGGTTCGGCTACTATCAGCATTTCGCCGCCGCGCAACTGCAAACGCTGGGCGAGATTCGGATCGAGCGCGCGACCGAGGCCCAGCTACACGGGTGGTCGATCAAAACGGGCGGGGAGGTCAATGATGCGAGTATCGGGCTGCGCCAGCGCATTCTGACTGACCGCGCCCAATGGCTGCCGGTGGTGGCGCAGGATTTCGCGGCAGAAGCCTGGGCCTACTTTCACACCCTACCCCTGCTGCTGGCCCCGCTCGGTTTCTGGATCGCCCGCCGCCCGCGCGATCCCGCCGATCCCACGGCGGTGGTCCGCCGGCGGATGCTGGCGGCGGCGGCGGTCTGGGCCGCCGTGGGGGTCGCCTACGCGATCATCGGCGCGGCGGCCAACCTCTATGTGCGCTATCCGCTGTTCTTGGCCCCGCTGGTCGCGCTGGGCAGCGGCCTGTTCCTGAGCGCGCTCTGGGATCGTGGGCGCGGCGGTCGCCTGCTCGCCATCTTGTTCCTGACTGCCACCGTCGCCGAAGGATTGCTGTTCTGGTACATACGGATTTTGTACGCCAACAAGTGACGACGAGTGTTTAGTGTTTAGTGTTTAGTGTTTAGTGTTTAGTTCCGGCGACTGCTGACCGACGACCGGCGACCGGCGACCGGCGACTGACGACTGGTGACTGACGACTGGCGACGCGCTTATTCTGCGCCGTGTGCGTGGGTCCAGAGGGCTTGGCCGACGGCTTGGGCGGTCCAGGCGGCGGGCGCGCAGGCAGCGGTCAGGGCGGCGGCTTGGGCGCGTAGCTGTTCCGCATAGACGGCGTAATAGGCGGCGGTGAAGCGCACTGGTCCCAGCGTGGGGATTTGCAAGGCCACGGCTTCATCGAAGAAGGGGTAGAGGTCGGGCCGCAGGGCGGCCAGCACCGCCGACGC
>JALYUO010000463.1 GCA_030853735.1 Chloroflexota bacterium | reverse complement strand
GGCCACGACTACGCGAATAGATCGCGGTCAGGGTCCGGCGTGTCTGTAGGCGGCGGCTCCGCCCAGCGCTGCCTGCCCTACCCCGATCTTGCCCCGCCGCCTACGCATCTGTAGGAGGCGGCTCCGCCCGGCGCTGCCTGCCCGACCCCGATCTTGCCCCGCCGCCACCCAAGCATTCGTGTATTCGTGGCCCCATGCGTGGCCGGCCTGTGCCCCCTGCGTGGCCGGCCTGTGCCCCCTGCGTGGCCGGTCGGCCCGCCGGTTGCACCCACCCTGGTTATACGGTGTACTCGCCGTGAGCGGAGGGTCTAATGCGGAGGGGCGAGATCGGGGTAAGGCGGCAGCGCCGGGTGGAACCATCTCCTACCTGGACCCAGAGATCGGGACGCATTCCGCATTCCGCATTCCGCATTTTGGCGGCGTAACACAGAAGCGCCCGCTTACGCTATAATAGGACGATGAAAGCACGTAAAACAGGCGGCAGCACAGCGTTGCCGGATATTGCGGTCTTGCCCGCCGCGCTGCGCTTTGAGGAAATCGAGGCGCAGGAGGCGTTGCGGCAGTTGCTGCTGACGCAAAAACTGCCGCAACTGCGGGCGGTGGCGACAGCGCGCGGGCTGAACACGCGCGGCACCCAGCGCGAGACGCTGGTCGCGGCGTTGATCGAGAACCTGGGCGACGCGGCCACGCAGACCCGGCTGCTGGGCGAATTAAACCAGCCGGCCCGCGCGATCCTGGCGCTGGCGGTGGTGCTGGATTGGACCAGCCGCCCGGTTACAGCAGCGGTGGTGCGCCGCCTGTTGCGCGAGGGCACCAGCGGCCCGGCCATTGAAGCCGCGCTGACCCGGCTGACCGAACTGGGCCTGCTCTTGTCGCCCGACGGCCTGAACCGCCCCGATCCCAGCTATATCTTGCCGCAACTGATCCGCGACGATCTGATCCCCTTGCTGCCCGAAGTGCGCGCCTATAGCGGCGATCTGCCGCCGGCCAACAGCGCCGCCGCCGGTATGGCCGAGGCGCTGCCGACGGCATTGGTCAAACTCGCGGCCTTGCTAAATGCGCTGGTGCAAGAAGAGTATCAGATCACCCCCCCTGGCCCGCGCCCCTATCGCGGGCGGCAAACCTGGAACATGGGGCGCTGGGAAGTGGTCGGCGAAATGCCCGCGGCGTTGCGCCGGGTGCGCGATGAGCCGCCGGTGGGCATCGAAGTGGCCGATGGGCGCGGCCTGCTGGCCCCCGACGATCTGGCCCGCTTGCACGCCGCCAGTGGGCTGGGCAGCGGGGAGGAAACAGAGTTCTATCTGGCCCTGGCCGAGGCGCTGGGCTTGGTGCGCCGGCCGGGGCGCAGCCTCGTCGTGCCGTCCGGTGGGCTGGAAAGCCTCGCCGTCGAATCGATCACCGACCTGCTGCTCAAGCTGGTCACCGCCTACATGAACCTGACCAGTTGGAGCGAATTGGAGCCGTTGCTGCACAGCGACCCGGCGCTGGCCCTGTTCCGCAACCATATCCTGCACTACGCCGAGCCGGTGCATATGCGGACCGATGTGGCCCACATTCGGCAGGCGCTGCAAGCGGTGCTAGCCTGGCTGCCGGTCGGCGCGTGGCACGACACGCATACCGTGTTGACCAGCCTGCACCGCCTGTTCCCCGAACTGCCTACGCCCACCGCCGGGGTGGCGTTCGGCTGGGAACAGTTGACGTGGTGGCTGTCGCGCTCCGATGGGCATGGCGGTTGGATCTATCTCGACCGCAACAGCACGCCCGACTGGCTGCGCGGCCTCGGCAAGCTAGTGACGACCATGATCAGCGGGCCGCTGGTCTGGCTGGGGCTGGCCGAAGCCACCGCGATTGACGGCACCCCGCTGCGCGGCGAGCGCCTGGACCCGCCCGCCGGCTTCCGCCTGACCCTGCTAGGGGGCGCGCTGCTGGGCAATCGCCCGCCGGAGATCGCCATGCTGCCGCTGGTGCCGGTGGGAGCCAAGCCGCCCGTCGGCGACGCATTGGCGGCCCGCGTGCGCCCCGACGGAGCCGACCTGCTGCTGTTGCTGGACCCGCGCGCCGTGCCGCTCGATCAGTTGATCGCCGTTGGGCGCTTCGCCGAGCCGGTGCGCGTGGACCCCGAACTCAGCACCTACCGCCTGACGGCGCGGGCGGTGCGGCGCGCCTTCGAGGATGGGCTGACCGCCGCCGACGTGGCCGGCGCGCTGCGCCAGTTGACGGGCGATACCCTGTCGCCGGCCGGCGATGCGCGGTTGCAGGGCTGGTGGGATGCCTATGGCCGCCTGCGCTTCTACAGCGGGGTCACGTTGATTCGCTTCAGCGACGACTTCACACTGACCGAACTGCTCACCACCACCGACCTGGGCAACTTGATTCTCTACCAGTTCTCGCCGCGCTTGGTGGCCGTGCCGGAGACGGTGGTAGACCGCTTGCTGGCCGACCTGACCCGTGCCGGCCATACGCCGCGCGTGGTGGACGATTCGCTACCCGTGCCGGCGGCAGGCGGGGCCACCTCATGAGCGGCAAACGCCTGGGCACCCTGATCAACGCCTATTCTGCGGTGGCGGTGCGCCAGATGGCCGAGGGGCGCGGGCTGCGGCTGCCGCCCGCCGCCCGCAAAACCGGCACCATCGAGCGGCTGGTCGAAGCGGGACCGCAAGCCGAGAGCGTGGCCCAGGCGGTCGGCCTCCTCAGCGCGCAGCAACGGGCGCTGCTGGAATTGCTGCTGCTCTATCCCGGCGAGGTGGCGGTCGAATATATCATGCGCGTGGGCACTGCCGCCGGCGTTCTCCAGCGCGCTAAGAACCAACCGCAGGGCGGCTATTACTCCGAATATTATTATCGCACCCAGCCCGGCGACCCGGCAGCCACGGCGAGCAAGGCGCTGCCTGACCTGCTGGCCGGCCTCAGCGCGCGCCTGCTGGCGCTCACCACCAGCACCGGCGGCTACGGCGGCACGATGGAGTTGGGCCTGTCCAGCGCGGTCTGCGTGCCCGGCGAGATCCGCCCGGCGCTGGTGCAGGCC
>JALYUO010000425.1 GCA_030853735.1 Chloroflexota bacterium | reverse complement strand
TTTCAGGCGCACTATAACCGGGCGCTGAACTTCCTGGCCGTGCGTCCCCGCAGCGAAAGCGAGGTGCGCCGCCGCCTGCGCCTCAAAGCGGTGCCGCCGCACATGATTGACGCGGTGGTAGCCCGGCTGCATCGCGCGCGTTACCTGGACGATGCCGAGTTCGCCCGCTACTGGTTGGCCGAGCGCGCCCGCACGCGCCCACGGGGGATGCGCCTGCTGCGCGGCGAACTGCGTCAGAAAGGCGTGGCCTCCGCGCTGATCGATCAGGCGGTGGCCGACTTCGAGGAGACCGCAGCCCAGGTGGCCGAGGAAGAAGCCGCCGTCCGCGCCGCGCTGCCCATCGCCGAAGACGCGCCCGATCCCGCCGACGATCCCTTTGCCGAGGGCAGCCGCGAACTGCGCGAAGCCCTGATCCTGGCCGAGCGCAAAGCCCGCAGCTACGCCACCCTCGACCCCGCCACCTTCCGCCGCCGGCTCAGTGGCTTCCTGCTGCGCCGGGGCTATGGCTACGATGTGGTGAGCAAAGTGGTGAAGCGATTGGCGGAGGGTCAGGGGCCAGGGGTCAGGGGTCAGAACGATGCGGCAAGTGAGGAGGATGACGAGGATAGTGAGGGCTGAGATCGCTCCTATAGTAATTCAGCTAATGACTTGGAGAAGCGAGTGGCCCCACCAACTGAGGAGTTTGCACCCCCAGGTGCGAACTCCGAAGGCGGCGCGTCGTTTGCACCTGGGGGTGCAAACTCCTCTTAACTTAAGCTCCAGATCATTAGCTGAATTACTATAGCGTGCCGCCCCCCTCTCCTCTGCGGGGTAGAGGGGGGAGTCAGATTGGCGCGGAGCGATACCGTTGTTATGGAACCGCCACCCCAGCGACTCCCCCTCTACCCCGCAGGGGAGAGGGGGTGGGGGGGAGAGGGGAGCCGGCGTGCCACTGTACGCAAAACGCACAGCCGACCCTCGACCGCCGACCGCCGACCGCCGACCGCCGATATGGTATAATAGAACGTTACGATTGAAAGGAGTACCTGCACACAATGCCTGATATTACCTGGATGGGCCATGCCTGTTTTCGGTTGCGCGGCAAAGACGCAACTATTATCACCGACCCCTTTGATCGCGGCGTGGGCCTCGAACCGCCCCGCCAACGGGCCGATATTGTCACCGTCAGCCGCGACGATCCGTACCAGAACGCGCTGTCCGGCATCAAAGGCGAACCGCGCGTGTTGCACGCCCCCGGCGAATACGAAGTCAAAGGCGTGTTCATCACCGGCATCGGCACCTTCGCCGACGCGAAAAAAGGGGCCGAGCGCGGTAAAAACACCATCTTCCTCTATGAGTTCGACGATCTGGTGATCTGTCACCTGGGCGGCCTGGGCCACACGCTGACCTCGGCCCAGCAAGAAGCCCTCAGCAATGTCTCGGTGCTGTTGGTGCCGGTCGGCGCGCCGCATCTGCTGGCACCAGAGCGGGCCGTCGAGGTGATCGCGCAAATCGAGCCGTCACTGGTTATCCCCATGATGTACCAGACGGGGCCGGAGACGATCCCGCTAGAGTCGTTGGAGCGCTTCGCCAAAGAGATGGGCATGAAAGAGTGGACCACGCAAGACAAGCTGGTGATTAAGGGTAAGAGTGACTTACCAGAGACCACCCAGGTGGTCGTGTTGGAAGCGAAAGCGTAAACGGCGGGGCCAGGGGCGGCAAACCTCTGGCCCCTCGTCTTTAGACCGGGCCGCACAGGGGGTGCCGGAGAGGAGGCTACACAGATGGCAAAATATATTTTCGTCACCGGCGGGGTGGTCTCGTCGGTCGGCAAAGGCATCACCGTCGCCAGCATCGGGCGCATTCTCAAAAGTCGCGGCTTGGCCGTATCGGTGATGAAGTTGGACCCTTATATCAACGTAGACCCCGGCACCATGTCGCCCTACCAGCACGGCGAAGTCTTTGTGACCGACGACGGCGCGGAGACCGACTTGGACGTGGGCCACTATGAGCGGTTTATTGACGAAAGCATGAACCGTGCGTCGAACGTCACCACCGGCCAGATTTACTCTAATGTGATCGCCCGCGAACGGCGTGGCGACTTTCTCGGCGGCACAATCCAAGTGGTGCCGCATATCACCAACGAAATCAAGGCCCGCATCGCCGTGGTGGCCCGCCAGTCGGGGGCCGATGTGGTGCTGGTCGAAGTCGGCGGCACCGTGGGCGACATCGAGGGGCTGCCTTTCTTCGAGTCGATCCGCCAGATGCGGCGCGATGCCGGGCGCGAAAACGTGCTGTATATCCATCTGACCTACCTCCCGTATATCGGCGCGACGCATGAACTGAAGACCAAGCCGACCCAGCACAGCGTCAAAGAGTTGCGCTCCATCGGCATCAACCCGCACGTCGTCCTCTGCCGCGCCGACTACCCGGTGGACGCGGATACGCTGGCGAAAATCGCCATGTTCTGTGACGTAGACAGCAACGCGGTGATCGAGATGCCCACGGTGGACAGCATCTATCGCGTACCGCTGATCCTAGAAGATGCCGGGCTGGGCAACTTTATCGTTGAGCGGCTGCAACTGGGCGGTCATGCGCCCGACCTTAGCGAATGGCGCGCCCTGGTCGAGCGCATCGGCACGGCGGAGACGACGCTGACGGTCGCCATTTGCGGCAAATACACCGAACTGCACGATGCCTATCTGAGCGTGGCCGAAGCCCTGAAACACGCCGCGCTGCACAACAACACCGATGTGGCGATCCGCTGGGTGAACACCGAGACGATTGAGCAGGAAGGCACCGACACGTTGTTGGCCGGGGTAGACGGCATCGTGGTGCCGGGCGGCTTCGGCGACCGCGGCGCACAGGGCAAGATCATGGCGGCCGGTTATGCCCGTCGCTACGGCATTCCTTATCTGGGCCTCTGCTACGGCCTGCAAATGGCGGTGATCGAACTGGCCCGCAACGCCGCCGACCTGCCGGCGGCCAACAGCACCGAGATTGATGCGCGCACCAGCGACCCAGTGATTGACATCATGGCCGACCAGCGCGACATCGCTGACCTGGGCGGCACGATGCGCCTAGGGCTGTATCCCTGCAACCTCGTGCCGGGCACGAAGGCGGCGGCGGCCTACGGCACCGACCAAGTGCGCGAACGACACCGCCACCGCTTCGAGTTCAACAATGCCTATCGCGAGCGGCTGCAAGCCGCCGGGCTGGTGATCAGCGGCCTGTCGCCCGACGGCCGGTTGGTGGAGATCATCGAACTGCGCGATCACCCCTGGTTTGTTGCCAGCCAATTCCACCCCGAACTGCGGTCACGCCCGACCAATCCGCACCCACTGTTTCGCGACTTTATCGCGGCGGCCCTGCGCGAACGCACCGGCCAACGGCCCGCCACGCCAACGGAGACCCCTGTGCTGACTGCGCCGGGGGTGCCACGCGAGGGACACGACGGCAACAGCAACGGCCACCAACCTGCGCCGGTGCGTGAGCCGGTCGGGGGCGGACTGGCCGAGAAGCCGGCGGGCGCGTGAGGCCGGTCCTAACTGCGCCGCCGCCGCCTAAGCGCGAACGTGGGCTGACCGTGGACGCGGGCGAGGAGGGGGTACTGGCCGGTCGCCTGAGCGAAGAAGACGGCTTGCTCTATCTACGCGCCGGTCCCTATGTCTGGCGGGCCGCGCCGGGCGGCGACTACTACGATGCTTGGCAATCGTTGCAGGGCCAGATGGACGAGCAGGCCGGTTGGCGCGCCGGGGTCTGTGGCAACTGCCGCTACTTCCACTTCTCCACCATGACTCGCCAGATGACCGGCGGCGTGACCGGTTACTGCCTAGTCAACAAGCTGGGTCAGGACGTGGGCGATGCCGACACGGTAGACGTGGTAGACGTGTGCCGCCACTTCACCTACGGCCCGGAAGATGAGCGCGCCCTTTGGTATGCCCGCTGGCTGGTCAGCCGCAAGCTGGCCCCGGAGCTATAGGCATGGCGGCACGCGGCGAACTGCTGGTCGCGATCATCAACAACCGGCTGGATTTTAACTTGGCCCGCGACCAGCACTGGTATCGCATTCCCGCCGGCAGCGCGCAGAAGTGGCTGGGCAACCGCCCGCCGCCGCAGTGGTTGGCGCTTTATCAAACCAAAGTGTTTGACCACGAGCAATACTCCATCCGCTACTACGCCCAGGTGCTAGACATCCAACAAGTGCCGCGCGGCCTGCTCTTTCCTGATGATCCCCAGGATGCGCGGGCGCGGCAGCTCTACTACAAGCTACTGCTTGGCCCGCTGCAAACGCTGCCCCAGCCGATTTTCAGCCGCCGCGCCCGCCGCATCGTCTTTATCCCGACCACCTGGCAGAAGTTCCAAGCCGCTGCCGAAATCAATGACCTCTATGACGAAAGTCCGTTGGAGGATCGGCTGTGGGCGGAACTCAAGCGCCTCCTGATTCCTGCTGAACGACAAGAGTTTCTGGCAGTGGGGCAGCATAACTATGCGCTGGATTTTGCTATCTATTGCCAACTGGGTAAGCTGAACATCGAAACCGACGGCGACACTTGGCACGCCGACCCCGCCCGCATTCCACTGGACAACTTGCGCGACAACGACTTGGAGACGGCGGGCTGGAAGCTGCTGCGCTTCGACACGCTGCAAATCCGCGAACAGCTGACCAGCTATTGTCTGCACACCATTATCGAGAACATCAACAAGTTGGATGGCCCGGCAGATCCAGATCGTACCATGCCCCGCCGGATCACACTTGACCCCACGCGCCCCACCCAGTTGAGCCTGTTCGACGACTGGGGTCCGCCGGATAATGAGAAATCGTAGGAGGCGGCTCCGCCCGGCGACCGTGGGGTGCAGGCCGACCGGCCACGAATAGGGACCACGAATACACGAATAGACGGG